>DASXPO010000225.1:0-6583 GCA_036493535.1 Casimicrobiaceae bacterium | reverse complement strand
AACGAAACGCTTGGCTGTGACGGCGGAAATCGTGCGCACCAATCGAAAGAATCCGCCCGACGCGATCCTTCGCGAAGTCTTCGAGCGCACGGGCGACAAGCCGTTTGCGTGCATCGAGGACGTCATCAGCGAGGAGGAGCTACGCGCGATGTCGGAGGCCTACAAGCGCGTCGCGGGCTTCGATAGGCAATCGTTGTCGCCCCGATCACATTCGACTCAGGAGGGAACGCGATGACCTTAAAATATCGAAGCGCAGGCGTCGTCGTGATGGTTTTCGCTTTTGGCGTCTTCCATCTCGATCGCGCTCTCGCGCAGTCGCGCTATCCCGACAAGCCCATCAAACTGATCGTCCCGTTCACGCCGGGCACCGGCATCGACATCCTCGCGCGCACGATCGCGCAAAAGGTCGGCGACGATTGGAAGATCGGCGTGGTCGTCGACAATCGGCCCGGCGCGAGCGGCAACATCGGCACCGAAGCCGCGGCGAAGTCGCCGCCGGACGGCTACACGCTGCTGACCACGGCGAGCACGATCGTGCTGAATCGAAGCCTGTTCAAGACGATTCCGTACGATCCGGTGAAGGACTTCGCTCCGGTTGCGCCGCTTGCCATCGGACGTCTTGCGCTGGTCACGCATCCGTCGGTCAACCTAAAGAGCGTCAAGGAGCTGATCGCGTTTGCGAAGGCGAACCCGGGCAAGCTTTTTTACGGATCGCCAGGCAATGGAACGCCACATCATCTCGCGATGGAGACGTTCAAGTCCGCGACGGGCGTCGAGATCATCCACGTTCCGTACAAAGGCACTGCCGGCGCCGTGCAAGATCTCGTCGGCGGACAGATCGCCGTCATGTTCCTGCCTGTGCATGTCGCGCTGCCGCTCGTCGAAGCCGGGAAGCTCGACATGCTCGCCGCCGGCGGCAGTCAACGCGCGAAGGCGACCCCGAATATTCCATCACTCGCAGAAGCGGCCGGCGTGCGCGACGTCGATACCGACATTTGGTACGCGCTTTATGCGCCTGCGGACACGCCCCCGGACATCATCGCCAAGCTCAACGGCGAAGTGAATGCGTTGTTGAAGAACCCCGAGACAGTGGATACGCTGTTGAAACAGGGATTGCAACCGACCGGCGGAACGCCCGCCGATCTCGAGCAACTGACGAAAAACGATCTCGAGCGCTGGGCCAAGGTCATCCGCGACGCGAAGATTCAACCGGATTAAGCTATCGCGGTACGCTCTCGTCTCGAAAGGAATTGCGACGCTTTGCGCCGGCACCGCAACGCGCAGGCGCGGCGCAAGACCGGGAGAACAATATGTCGCCAAAAAACGGATTCGCGTTTGCCGTCGCCATCGTATTGCTGGCGTGCGCACTGCCCTCGGCGGCCGCCCCGCCGCTCAATGTCGGATCGAAGCGCTTCACCGAATCGTACATTCTGGGCGAAATCATTCGTCAGACGGCACAAGCCGCGGGAGAGACGAACGCGACGCATCAACAGGGCCTCGGCAACACCGCGATCGTGTTGAGCGCGCTCACGTCGGGGAATATAGACGTCTATCCCGAATACACGGGAACGATCGCCAAGGAGATTCTGAAGCTCGACGCCGTGCCCTCGCTTTCCGAGCTGAACGGCAAACTGGCGCCGATGGGGCTCGCCGTCGGCGTGCCGCTCGGTTTCAACAACACCTATGCGCTGGCGATCCGCGGCGAGGATGCGAAGAGCAAAGGAATCGCGCGCCTGTCCGACCTGAAGTCGCACCCCGAACTTCGTCTTGGACTGTCGCAGGAGTTCATCGGGCGAGCCGATGGCTGGCCCGGCTTGAAACAGACCTACGAATTGCCCTTCGCGACGCCGCGCGGACTCGACCATGGCCTCGCGTATGAAGCGATCGCGCAAAAGCAGGTCGATGCGATCGACATCTATTCGACCGACGCGAAGATTGACAAGTACGGTCTCACCGTGCTCGCCGACGATCGGCACTATTTTCCGCCCTATGATGCGGTGCTGCTCTACCGCGCCGATCTGCCGCAACGGTTTCCCAAAACCTGGGCCGCGCTCACGAAGCTCGAAGGCACGATCGACGATGCGTCGATGCGCCGCATGAACGCGGCGGCGGAATTGGATGGCAAGGACTTCGCCTCGATCGCAGCGGCATTCGTGACCGGAAAAGCCGCGAGCACGTCGACCGCCAGGGCGAGCTTCGCACTGGACTTCTGGCGCAAATTGACCGCCCCCGACTTCGGCCGACTCACGGCCGAGCACATCGCGCTCGTGTTCGTGTCGCTCGCCGCCAGCATCGTCATCGGAATCCCGCTCGGCATTCTGTGCGCGCGACACCCGGCGACCGAAGGCGTGATCCTCGGCACGACCGGTATCGTGCAGACGATTCCTTCCCTCGCGTTGCTGGCCTTTCTCATTCCGCTGACCGGACGCATCGGCATTGTGCCCGCGTTCATCGCCCTCGCGCTCTACGCGCTGCTGCCGATCGTGCGCAACACGTATGCGGCGTTGACGCAGATTCCACGCGGGATGAAAGATGCGGCGCGCTCGCTCGGGATGACGTCGGCCACGATACTTGGAAAGATCGAGCTTCCGCTCGCGGCGACGACGATCCTGGCGGGCATCAAGACATCGGCGGTCATCAACGTCGGAACGGCCACGATCGCGGCGTTCATCGGCGCCGGAGGCTATGGCGAGCGGATCGTCACGGGACTCGCTCTCAACGACAACGCGATGCTCCTCGCGGGCGCGGTTCCCGCGGCAGTGCTTGCGCTCCTGATCGAAGGCTTGTTTCGAATCGGCGAACATCTGGTGATCCCGAAAGGAATGCGGTACGCCGTCTGAGACGGAACTCACGCGTCGTGCCGAGGGTCGATCGCAAAAGCCGATCCCTGCCATGACGACGTACGCCGCCGCGCCGTGCGACGCGGGCTGCATTCGCACCGCGCCCTCTCCTTCGACGCCAATCGCCAGTTCCTGGATCCTGGCGACGACGATCATCGCGTCGAGCATGGCGTTCATCGATGGAACGGTCGTGAATGTCGCGCTGCCCGCGTTGCAGCGGGAATTGTCGGCAAGCCTCGGCGACGTTCAATGGGTCGTCGAGGCTTACGCACTTTTTCTCGCAGCGCTATTGCTCGTTGGCGGCGCCGCAGGCGATCGATTCGGACGTCGCCGCGTGTTCCTCATCGGCGTCGTTATTTTTGCGGCGGCATCGACGTGGTGCGGGCTCGCGGCCAGCGTTCGACAGCTCATTGCCGCGCGTGCGGTACAGGGCGTAGGCGCCGCCCTGCTCGTCCCGGGCAGTCTCGCAATCATCAGCGCCTCGTTCGATGAGCAAAGCCGCGGCAAAGCCATCGGCACATGGTCCGGCGCGTCGGCGCTGATGGCGGCCCTCGGTCCGGTCCTCGGCGGTTTCCTGATCGACCATTTTTCCTGGCGCGCGGCATTTTTCATCAACGTTCCGCTGGCGCTGGCCGTGTTGTACCTCGCATTTCGCAACGTTCCCGAAAGCGCGGATCCCGGTGCGCGCGGCGCAATCGACTGGAAAGGCGCATCGCTCGTCACGCTGGGCCTCGGCGGCATCGTCTCCGCGATGATCGAGGCGCCGCAAAGAGGCTGGACGCATCCAGTCGTCCTGGTCACAACCGTCGCGGGCCTTTGCGCGCTGGCTGCGTTCGTGTGGGTCGAAAGGCGAGAGACGCAGCCGATGCTTCCGCTCACGCTGTTTCGTTCGAGCACGTTCACCGGCGCAAACGTGCTGACATTTCTACTTTACGGTGGGCTCGGCGGCAGCTTGTTTTTTCTGCCGCTCGACCTGATTCAGGTGCATCGCTATTCGACGACGGCGGCCGGTGCGGCGCTGCTGCCATTCATTCTGCTGATGTCGCTGCTGTCGCGCTGGTCCGGCGGCCTCATCGACCGTTACGGTGCGCGGCGACCGCTGATCGTCGGGCCGATCGTCGTCGCCGCGGGTTTCGCCCTTTTCGCCGTGCCGGGAACGGGCGGCAGCTATTGGCTCACATTCTTTCCGGCCGCCGTCGTGCTGGGACTCGGAATGGTGATCAGCATCGCCCCGCTCACCACCGCCGTGCTCAATGCCGTCGAAGAACGCTTCGCGGGCGCCGCGTCGGGGATCAACAATGCCGCATCCCGCGTTTCCGCGCTGATCGCCGTTGCCGTGTTCGGATTGATCATGACGCCGATATTCAATCGTGTGCTCGATGTCGAGTTTCGCCGCGCGACGTTTCCACCTACCGTCGCGTCGGCCGTTGAACAGCAACGCAACAGGCTTGCGGCCATCGAGCTTCCGCAGGACCTCGACGCGGCGACCAAGGGCGCCGCGCAAGCCGCGATCGCAGACGCGTTCGTTGCCGGCTTCCGCGCGGTCATGCTGCTCTCCGCCGTGCTCGCGCTCGGTGGCGCCGCAAGCGCCTGGCTATGGATCAACCGAAGCGGCGGCGTCCGCGACGATCGCTCGTCGCCAAATCCGGCGCATTCAGAGGATCAGGGCAACGCCGTTTCGGAGCCGGACAGCCAAGCCGCGCCGCGACGATAAAGCGCCTCGACCAGCGGGCCTTTCAACGTCGGCATATCGCGCTTCACGGTGAAGCCGTTCTTCGTCTGCGCGATCGCGCGCTCGCCCGCAATATCGATCGACGAACCGCCGAGAAAATGCAGGATGCTGACACCGCGATTCCAGCCTTCGCGGCTCACGTCGATGAAACGCGTCGCGCTTCCCTGGAACCATGTCGCCATCATTCGGCCATCGACGTGCCAGACGGTGCGAAAGCGCTTCCAATCGCCGGCGTCGCGCCAGACGACCCAGTTCTCGACCACTTCGCGGATGCGGAGCTTCTCTTCCATCCCGCTCACTTGCCCGGATCCTTCACGTCGACGAATTTATCGAACTCGACATTGACCAGCGATCCGCCGACCTTCTCGACGCGTCGGATGTAGACCGTTTGCACGATGTCGCGCGTGTCCGGATCGATCATGATCGGCCCCCGCGGGCTCGTGAGCCTCATGCCCTTGAACGCGGCGATCAGCGCATCGGGCTCGGTCGATCCGTTCGTCTTCTTGAGTGCCTCCGCGATCGCGGCCATGCCGTCGTAGCCGGCGCACGCCATGAAATTCGGACGCAGCTTCGTCCCGTTCGCTTCGACGTAGGCCTTGAGGAACGCCTTGTTCTCGGGCGAGTCGTGCGCGTACGAATAGTGAAAGCTCGTCACGATGCCAAGCGTCGACTCGCCCATCGCTTCCAGAACGCCGTCGTCGGTGAGGTCGCCGGTGGCGATGATCTTGATGCCCGCCTTGGCGAGTCCGCGCTCTTCGTAGCTTCGAATGAACGAAATCGTCTGGCCGCCCGGCGGAAGAAACACGAAAATCGCTTGGGGATTGGCATCGCGCGCGCGTTGGACGAACGGCGCGAATTCGGGATTCTGGAGCGGCACGCGCGCGGTGCCGACAATCTCGCCGCCCGCGGCGGTGAACGTCTTGACAAACGTGCCTTCGGCGTCCACGCCCGGGCCGAAATCCGAGACGAGCACGAACACGCGCTTGATACCGTTCTTCGCTGCCCATTGCGCCATCGGCTGCGTGTCCTGCGGCAGTGTATGCGAGAGGCGGACGATGTACGGCGAGCGCGTCGTGATGACCGACGTCGCAGCATTCATGATCACCATCGGCCTTTTCGCTTCGGCCGATACCGGCGCCGTCGCGAGCGCGTTCGGCGTAAGACCGAAGCCGGCGAGAATATCGACGCCTTCTTGCGTGATCGCATCGACCGCCAGGCGTTTCGCGCGGTCAGGTACCGCGCCGGTCGTGTCCTTGACGATGATCTCGACTTTGCGGCCGCCGAACGTGTCGCCGTGGAGCTTCAGGTACGCTTTCATGCCGTTGTGGATTTGCGTACCGTAGTCGGCGAAGGGCCCGGTGAATTCGCCGATCAATCCGATCTTCACCGGGGATTGCGCTGCGGCGCTTCCGGCGAGCGTCAGCGTCGCGAGCGCGGCGACCCAGCGAATTGCGCGCATTGCCTTCATGGTGGTCCCTCCCGCTTTCGGCTATTCTGCCTGATCGACGCAGCTTTCGTGGATATGGCGGCGCGCATTCTCATCGCAGGCGGCGGCATCGGTGGGCTTGCGGCAGCGCTCGCGCTGGCGCAGCAAGGATTCGACTGCGAGGTCCTCGAGCAATCGTCGACGTTCGCCGAAATCGGTGCCGGCATTCAGATCGGGCCGAACGCCTTTCAAATCTTCAAGCGGCTCGGCATCGACGACGCCATCGCGGCGGTCGCCTTCTTTCCCGAATTCCTGATCATGCGCGACAGCACGACCGGCGACGAGCTCACGCGCATTGCGGTCGGCAGTCCGGCGTTTCGCGCCCGCTACAAGTTTCCGTATGGCGTCATCTATCGCGTCGACCTGCACCGCGTCCTGCTCGATGCCTGCCGGCGCTCGCCGCGGATCGTGCTTCGGGCGCAAACGAAGCTCGTCGATTTCAGCGACGACGGAGACCGTGTCATCGTCGCGACCGCCGACGGCGAGAAGCACGAAGGCGCCGCGCTGATCGGCGCCGATGGCCTG
>DASXPO010000224.1:0-5690 GCA_036493535.1 Casimicrobiaceae bacterium | reverse complement strand
ACCACGCGCTCCTGAAACACGGCGATCAGGATGCAGATCGGCACGATCGCGATGATCAGCGCCGCGGAAATGAGCGGCCACGGAAAGGCGAACTCGCCCTGATAGAGGGTGATGCCGACGGACAACGTGCGCATGGTGACGCGATTCATCATCGTCAACGCCAGCAGGAATTCGTCCCAGGCGTTGACGAACGCGAGAATCGCCGCGGTAAACACGCCCGGCGCCGCGAGCGGCATGACGATCCGGAACAGCGCGCCGACCCGCGAGCAGCCGTCGACCATCGCCGCCGCCTCGAGATCGGCCGGAATATCCTGGAAAAAACTCGCCATCACGAGCGTGCAAACAGGCAGCGACAAGACCGCGTAGGGAAGGATCAGCGCGAGATACGTGTTGAGCAAGCCCAGCTCGCGCATCAGCTTGAATAGCGGCACCATCAACGATATCAGTGGAAACATCGCCACCGCGAGCAGGAGCGACATGAGCAGATTGCGGTGCGGCAGCCGCAACCTTGTCAGCGCATATGCGGCGAGTGCGCCGACGAGGACGCACAGCGCCGTCGACAGCGACGCGACGACGAGGCTGTTCAGCATGAAGCGCAGGATCGGTTGCGTCGTGAAGGCCGCATCGTAGTTGGCGAGCGTGGGCGCCTGCGGCCAATAGGTGATCGGACTTTGGATCAGCTCCGTCTCGGTCTTGAACGACGTCAGCAGAATCCACACGGCTGGAAAAAAGCCGTTGACCGCGACAACGATCGCGGCGAACCAAACGATAGCGCGGCGCGTTAGCGGGGCCATGTCATTTCAGAGTCGAGGCCGAAGGCCTCGTCGAAGTCGCTTCTCGTGATCTTTCCGCATTTATCGCCGCGTGTAGCGCAAATAGCCTGAGGTCGCGACCAACGACAGCGCGAACATCAACGCCGCGAGCGCCGAGCCGTAGCCGAAATCCAGAAAATCGAGCGTCGTCTTGTAGATGTACATCGCCAGCGTTTCGGTTGCATCGCCGGGACCGCCGCCGGTCATGGCGAACGGAATGTCGAACGTCTGGATCCCGGTAATCGTCCGAAAAATCAGTGCGACGAAAATCGACGGCACCAGCATCGGCAACGTGATTTCCCGGAATTGCTGCCAGCGCGTGGCGCCGTCCACCTCCGCGGCCTCGTAGAGCGAGCGTGGAATCGTCTGCAGACCGGCAAGCAGAATGAGCGCCATGAATGACGACGCCTTCCAGATAATGGCGGCCGAGATGGCAATGAATGCGAGCGTCGGACTCGACAGCCACTGTAACGGCTCGATGCCCAGCCGGGCAAGCCAATCATTGACGACGCCGGTTTGATATTCGAAGAACCAGCGGAAGATCAGTCCCGCGAACACGAGCGGCAGCGCCCAAGGCAGCAACAGCCCGAGGCGCACCGGCCATTTGAATCGAAACGGAAGGTTGGCGAGGAGCGCAAGTCCGAGTCCGACGACGAGCGCGCCTGGAACGGTGACGATGACATAAAGGACCGTGTTCCACGTCGAATGCCAAAAGCGCTCGTCGTCGAATGCACGGGCATAATTTGCGAACGCAACGAAGGTCTCGCCCCCCGGATTCGCATTGTCGACGCCGTGCAGGCTGTTCCAGAACAGCGTCGCGATCGGATAGACGACGATGACGAGCAGCAATGCCGCGGCCGGAGCGAGCAGCAGCGCTCCGAGCGCGCGCTCGGAGAGGTCCTTCCCGGACGTCACCGCAGGAACGGCGCGAGTCGACTCTTCATGTCGTTCAATGCGACGTCGGTCGTTTTGGTGCCCGCGAGATACGCATTCATGTTGCCGCGAATCACATCCGACACCTGCGGATACTGCGCCGTGACCGGCCGCGACTTCGCGCCTTCGACGACCGGCAGCGCGTCGGTGAACCAGGGGTTCGCCTTCAACACTTCGGGCTCCTTGAACACGGCGGGAAATACGGGCATGTGCGACGCGAGTATTGCCTGCATCTTCGACACCTCGGGCGAGGACAGCCAACGCACGAACTTGACGGCCTCCGCCTTGTTCTTCGAGAACGCCGAAACGGCGAGCTGCCAGCCGCCGATACACGTTGCGCTTGCGCCGCCTTTGTCGTGCGGGAGCATCGTGACGCCGATTTTTCCCCTCACCTTGCTGTCGGCATCGTTCTCCAGCCGGTTCCACACGTAGCTCCACGTCATTGCGAAGAGCAGATTGCCGGCCTGCATGTCGATGCGGATCCGATCAGTCGGGATTTCCGCGATGTTTTTCGGCAGGACGCCGGCCTGCTTCATTCGCCCGTAAAGCTGAAACGGCTCGCGCGCCGCGGGCGTGTCGAGGTTCAGCTTGCCGCCCTTCGTGATCTCCGATCCCGCACCCCACAGCGGCACGAGATATGTGCAGACGGTGCCCTCGATCGGCGCGCCGGCCGTCGAGAATCCTTGCATCTGGGGATTCTTCTCGCCGTCCATCACGATGCGCGCCGTTTCCATCATTTCGTCCCACGTTTTGGGAATCGGCCGCTTGTATTTTTCGAGCAGGTCCTTGCGGTAGTAGAGAAACTGGGCATCGGCGAAATATGGGAGCGCAATCAGTTTGCCGTTGACTTGATCGGCATCCGCATACGCCTTCAGATATTGCGCGAGGATCTTCGGCTTGTCGGCGCCGAGATAGGGATCGAGCGGCTCCGCCCATCCCTGCGCCGCCCACTGCGCGGGACGAATGACATCGATCAGGATGACGTCGAGCACCGAATCTTTCGAGGAAAGCACCGTCGACAAATATTGCTGCTGCGCTTCCGACGTCGCGCCGCCGACTTCAACGTCCACTTTCACGTTCGGATTCTTTTTCTGGTATTCGTCGGCGATCTTGCGCATCACGTCCGGACGCTGTTGCCCTCCGGTGAAGATGCGCAGCGTCGTCTGCGCCCACGCTTGCGACCCCAACAACGCGCCTATCGCGACGGTCGCGACCATCCTCCAGATCTTCATCGTGTCCTCCTCGTTTTATTCTGAAGCGTCACCAGCCGGCGCCGCGGATCGCTGCGCCGGTGTCCGGCTCAAACAGATGAAAGTGATCGAGCGCCAATGATACGGAGATATCGTCGCCTACGCCGAGCTTCGTATCGGGGGCGAAACGTCCGGTGAGCTCGGGACCATCGTCACGGCCCCCGAGCTTCAGCAATCCGAGCGTTTCGGCGCCGAGCGGCTCCACCAGCAGCACTTTGCCGCGAACGCGGGAACCGGCTCCGTCGGCTTGGCCGACATGCTCGGGTCGCAGGCCGAAGGTCAGTGAACGTCCTTGATGGCGGCTCACCTCGGCGATGCGATTCGACGGCACCGGCAATTCGATATCGCCCAGGACACGCAGCGTTTTTCCGCCCGCACCGATTCGACACGGCGCGAAGTTCATCGGCGGGGAGCCGGTGAATCCCGCGACGAATTGCGCCGCCGGGCGATTGTAGATGCCGTCGGGCGTGTCGTACTGGACGACATTTCCCGCCTGCAACACGACGATCCGATCGGCGAGCGTCATCGCTTCGACCTGGTCGTGCGTCACGTAGACGATCGTGTTGCCGAGGCGGTGATGAAGCTTCTTAATCTCGACCCGCATCTCGGCACGGAGCAGCGCGTCGAGATTCGACAGCGGCTCGTCGAACAGGAAAGCCTTGGGCTGGCGCACGATCGCGCGTCCCATTGCGACGCGCTGGCGCTGGCCACCGGAAAGCTCGCGCGGCTTGCGGTCCAGAAGATGCGTGATCTGCAGAATATCCGCCGCATCGCCCACGCGCTTGCGGATTTCTTCGTCGGGGCGTTTCCGAAGCCGCAGGCCGAACGCCATGTTTTCGAAGACGGTCTTGTGCGGGTAGAGCGCGTAGTCCTGAAAAACCATTGCGATGTCGCGGGCGCGCGGCGGCAACTCGTTCACGACCGTTCCACCGATCGAAATCTCACCGGCGGTGATCGATTCCAGTCCGGCGATCATCCGCAACAGCGTCGATTTGCCACAACCCGACGGACCCACGAACACAACGAACTCGCCCGACGCGATGTCGAGGTCGATGCCATGGATCACCTCGTTCGCGCCGTAGGCCTTGACGACGTTGCGAAGCGATACCGCGGCCATGTCACCCGCTAGTCTGCGCCAGCCCGGCGTCGACGATCATGTTCTGGCCCGTGATGCCGCGCGCCTCGTCGGACGCGAGAAACAGCGCCGCACGCGCGACATCGTCCTCGGAGATCCGGAACTTGAGACATTGGGAGTCGAGAAAGGCCCGTTCCTTTTCCGGCGTCAGCCACAACGCCTTCTGGCGTTCGGTCGCAATCGCGCCGGGAACAACCGAATTCACGCGGATATTGCGATCGCCGAGCTCGCGCGCGAGCGTGCGCGTCAAACCGTTTATTGCCGCTTTCGACGTCGAATACGCCGCAAAGCCGGCGACGCCGCGCATCCACGATACCGAGCCGAGGTTGATGATCGAGCCGCCACCGGCGCGGTGCATGCAAGGCGCGACGGCCTGCGCGGCGAAGACGTGATGCCGGAGGTTGACCGCGAGCATTTCGTCCCAGTAAGCGGCGGTGACGTCGTCGAACTTGTGCCTGTCGTCGCGGGCGGCGTTGTTGATCAGCACGCTCAACGGTCCCAGGATTGCGTCTGCATCCTCGATCGCCGACTTCAGCGCTTCAATGTCGCGGACGTCGCAGTGGACGTAGCGCACGCGTTGCGCATCAACGCGTTCGATCAATGTGCGAGCCGACGCATCGTCGATGTCGACGAACGTCACGCGAGACCCTTGAGCTGCGAATGCGGCAACAAACGCAGCGCCGATCCCCGAGGCACCACCCGAAATGAAAACGCCGCGCCCGTCGAGATCCGGGTATCGCGCGCGCTCGCCCATACGGTTCGCCAATGCGTTGCCCTCCCGCGAACCTCTATATCATAGCGATGTCGCGCCCGTTGCCGTCGCAGGCGCCGAAAACCAGGGTTCCTCATGGATATGCCGGTCAATGCTTTCAAGCGCGCGATCATCGAGGGCAAAACGACGCCGTATGGCGCATGGCTCGTCAGCGGAGCCGCCGCGACGGCTGAAGCGCTCGGCAGTACCGGCTTCGACTTTCTCGTCGTCGACACCGAGCACACGCCGATCGATCCGCCCCAAGTCTCCGACGTTCTTCGCGCAATCGCCGGGACGCCGGCCTCCGCGATCGTCCGTCCGCCATGGAACGACATGGTGATGATCAAGCGTCTGCTCGACGTCGGCGCGCAATCGCTGTTGATCCCATTCGTGCAAAACGCCGAGGAAGCGCGTCGTGCCGTCGCGCACACGCGTTATCCGCCCGACGGCGTGCGCGGCGTCGCCGCCGTGCATCGCGGCAGCCGCTACGGCAACGTGGCCAACTACGCCAAAACCGCGACGCGCGAACTTTGCGTTATCGTGCAGATCGAAACGCTCGCGGCGATGCGTGAGTTGCCGGCGATCGCCGCAGTGCCCGGCATCGATTCGCTGTTTATCGGCCCGGCTGACCTCGCCGCATCGATGGGTCATCTCGGCGACTTCAACCATCCCGATGTTCAAGCGACGATCAAGGCGGGCGTCGAGATGGCCCGCAAAGCGGGCAAGCCGATCGGCACCGTCGGCCCGAACCCCGAGATGGTGCGCACGTATCTCGACTATGGATTCACATGGATCGCCATCAATTCCGA
>DASXPO010000223.1:0-4959 GCA_036493535.1 Casimicrobiaceae bacterium | reverse complement strand
GCGCGGTGAAGTCGCCGTAGCGTTTGACGACGGCGTTGTAGCGGACGATCTTGGCGCCGGCGGCTTTTTCGCGACGCGGCAACGGGTCCATCATTCGGTCACCGCATGGCGGCGTTGAATCCAATCGACGAGCTTCGCTTGCGGATAGCCGAGGAGCCAATAGATGACAGCCATTGCGGTCAGCATCTCGAGCACGCGGAATGTATGCGCGCGAATCTGCATCGAAACGTACGCAAGCTCTGTCACGGCGATCACCGATACGAGCGACGTATCCTTGAACAGCGACACCCACGTGCTCGCGAGCACCGGCAGGATCCGGCGCAATGCCTGCGGAACCACGATGCGTCGGAGCGCCTGTGCGCGGCTCATGCCGAGCGCCATCGCCGCTTCGATCTGTCCGCGGCGGATCGAATTGATGCCGGCGCGAAACGTTTCGGCGTTGTAGGCCGTCACATTGAGCGCGAGCGCAGCGAGCCCGGTCGCGAACGGCGACAATCCGAGACCGGTTAGGATCGGCAACACGTAGAACGCCCAGAAGACGACCAGAATCAGCGGCAGGTTGCGAAAGAATTCGACATACGCGGTCGCGAGTGCGCGAACCGGCTCCCAGGCATACAGCCGCAACACGGCGACCATCGCGCCGCAGGGCAATGCGATCGCCATCGTCGCAATGGTAAGGAGGATCGTCGTGCGCGTGCCGGCCAGAAGCGCATCGCGGTGCTGCCAGACGACGGCCCAATCGAACGTCACGACCGACCCAAGTGCGCGACGCTCCGGTAGAAAAGGTCGACGCCGCGGGTGACGGGAAAGAGCAAAACGAAGTAGACGAGCATCGCAAACGTGTACACCTCGATCGGCTGAAAGCTCTGTCCCGCCACGGTCTCCGACTGACGCATCAGCTCGGGAACCGCGATCACGGACGCGATGGCCGTGTCCTTGATCGTGATCGAGAGCAGTGAGCCGAACGCGGGCAGCATACGCACAATCGCCTGCGGAACAACGATTCGCCGGAGAATCTGCGCGCGCGACATGCCGAGCGCCAACGCCGCGCGGGTCTGACCCGGACGCACCGATTCGATCCCGGCACGCACGATCTCCGCTGCGTAGGCCGCGAGGTGAATCGTGAGACCGATCAGCGCCGCGGCGAATGGCGGCATCGTAAGTCCCGCGACGAGCGGCAATGCGAAGAACGTCCACACGAGCACGACCAGCACCGGAATCGCGCGCATCGAGTCGATATAAAGAACGACTGCCGGCTTGAGCCAGCGCGGCCCATAGAGACGCAGCAGTGCGACAACGAAGCCGGTGACGAGGCTCGTCAGACCGGATAGGGCGGAAAGCGCAAGCGTGACACCGACGCCGTACGCGAGGAAACGCGCATGATCCGCAATGACTGCGAAATCGAAGTCCATGCGCGGACCGGATCGGATGTCTACTTCATTGTATCGACGACGCGAGCTTCGTCGGCTTTCAATTTGGCTTCGATTTCCTTCTCGACCGCACGTGTCCATTGCAGAAACGCCGTTTGATTCTTGTCTAGCGCCATGCCGACCGGCGCAGCCTTTTCAGTGCTGTTCTGACAGTTGTTCTCTTTGGGCAACACAGCGAGCTGCTTCAGCTTCCGACCCATCGCCACCCACGGCACGCGATTGATCGGCACCGCGTCGGCGCGCTTCGCCATCACTTCTTCGACCGGCGCCACACCCGAGCCCGCGACGCCGCGCAATTGCGCTTTGGGAAAACGTTCCTTCACCCAGCCCTCTTCGCCGCCGCCCGTGTAATACGCGATCGTGATATCCGGCTTGTTCAGATCGTCGACGGATTTCGCGTCCGCGAATTTGGGATTCGACGCCAAGCCGAACATGCAAACGCTCGTGGTCGAGTAGATGACGAAATCGACCACCTTCAACCGCTCGGGCGTCTCCGCGAGCGGCGTGACCGAGATGTCGACCTGGTTCGACGCGAGCACCGGCACTTTCGTTTCGTGGCTCACCGGAATCGCTTCGAGCTTCACGTTCAAGCGCTTCGCATACTCCTGCGCGAGCATCCAGGCAGGGCCGCTCCAGGCCTCACCTTGACCCGTTGTGTTCTCGACCAGCCACGGCGCATTCGCGAGAACGCCGACGCGCAGCGCGCCGGCTTTTTTGATCGCGTCGATGCGGGGACTCGACCCCGGAGCGGGTACGGAGACGTCGGCAACGCTGGTCGCCGCCCAGGCAAGCGTAACGACTGCGATCGCGACAGAAACTGTGGCCTTCATGGTTCCTCCCAGGAGATGACCGGCGATTTTGCCATCGTGGGCCGATTAACGCTAAGACTTCACGAATGCCGCAATCGCTTGCCAGTATTCTGCGAAGTCCTGCAAGTCGTTGTGACCGGCGTCCGGCAGCTCGCGCCACTGCTTTTCGCCGCCCCACAGTTCATACACCCGCCGCGAATGTGCGCTCGGGATGATGTCGTCGCGACCCGCGGCGATAATCAGCGCTGGCACGCGGATCGAAGGCGCCAGCGCGGCGGAATCGTAGCGGTCGGCGAGCACCCAGCGCACAAGCATTGCGGGAAAGTGAACGGCGGCGACCGCCGCAACGCTGTCGTAGGGCGACACCAGCACGACGCGATCCACCGGACGATGCGCCGCGACATACACCGCCACGCCCGAGCCGAGGCTTCGTCCCATCACCGCCACGTGGTTGCGGTCGACGTCCGCGCGCGCGACCAGGCGGTCGTAAACGACGAGTGCATCGGCGAACAGTGCCGCTTCGCTCGGCCGCCCGCTGCTCTCGCCATACCCGCGGTAGTTGACGAGCGCGACAGCACGGCCGGCAAAGCGATGCGCCATCCCGATTTGCCGCGACACTTCTTCGGCGTTTCCGCCGTAGTAGATGACGAGCGGCGCAATCGAGTTCGCCGGCCGAACGAGCCACCCGCGCAATTCCACCCCATCCGGGCGCGTGATCGCCAACGGCTCGACCGTGTATCGATCGGAGGCAGTTGGCAACGGTCCGGCGCGTGCGGCCGGATAGTAGAGGAGGCTGTCCTGCACCTGACGGCATCCTCCGAACGCCGCCGACACGGCAATGGCCGTGAGGCCGAGAAAGCGGGAAGCTGCCATGCGCAGCAAGTGAAGGCGCGGCGCGTCTCTCGAATCGGCGTTACATGCTGCGCCGATACTGTCCGCCGACTTCGAACAGCGCCTGGGTAATTTGACCGAGCGAGCACACGCGGACCGTATTCATCAATTCGGCGAACACGTTGTCGTTATCGATCACCGTCTGCTTGAGCCGCGCCAGGGCGGCGGGCGCCTCGTCGGCGTGCTCCGCGTGGAAGTCGGCGAGGCGCTTCAACTGCGATTGTTTCTCTTCTTCGGTCGATCGCGCTAATTCGATTGCATGCGGGGTGATGTCCGCGTTCGGATTGCGAAACATGTTGACGCCGACGATCGGATAGCTGCCGTCGTGCTTCTTGTGCTCGTAATAGAGCGACTCTTCCTGAATCTTGCCGCGCTGATAGCCCGTCTCCATCGCCCCGAGCACGCCGCCGCGCTCGGAGATCGCCTCGAATTCCTTCAAGACCGCTTCCTCGACCAGGTCAGTGAGCTCGTCGATGATGAACGAGCCCTGGTTCGGATTCTCGTTCTTCGCGAGTCCCCACTCCCGATTGATGATCAACTGGATCGCCATCGCCCGGCGTACGCTCTCGGCGGTCGGCGTCGTGATCGCCTCGTCGTAGGCGTTGGTGTGCAATGAATTCGTGTTGTCGTACGTCGAGATCAGCGCCTGCAACGTCGTGCGGACGTCGTTGAACGCGATCTCCTGCGCGTGCAGCGAGCGTCCCGAGGTCTGCGAATGGAACTTGAGCTTTTGCGAGCGCTCGTTCGCGCCATAGCGCTCGCGCATCGCGATCGCCCAGATGCGTCGCGCAACGCGGCCGATGACCGCATATTCCGGATCCATGCCGTAGCTGAAAAAGAACGACAGATTCGGCGCGAAGTCGTCGATGTGCATGCCGCGCGCGAGATAGGCTTCGACGAACGTGAAGCCGTTCGACAGCGTGAACGCCAGCTGCGAAATCGGATTCGCGCCGGCCTCGGCGATGTGATATCCGGAGATCGACACCGAATAGAAATTCTTGACGTTGTGATGGACGAAGTATTGCTGAATGTCGCCCATCACCTTCAGACTGAACTCGGTCGAGAAGATGCACGTGTTCTGGCCCTGATCCTCTTTGAGGATATCGGCCTGCACCGTCCCGCGCACCGTCGACAAGGTCCACGCGCGAATCTTGTCCGCCTCGTCGTCCGTGGGGTCGCGGCCGTTATCGGCGCGAAACTTGTCGAGCTGCTGGTCGATCGCCGTGTTCATGAACATCGCGAGGATCGTCGGCGCAGGTCCGTTGATCGTCATCGAGACCGAGTTATCCGGTGCGCAGAGATCGAAGCCCGAGTACAGCACCTTCAGGTCGTCGAGCGTGGCGATCGAAACGCCCGAATTGCCGACCTTGCCATAGATGTCGGGACGAGGATCGGGCTCATTGCCGTAGAGCGTCACTGAATCGAACGCGGTGGACAAACGTTTCGCCGCCATGCCGTCGGCAAGCAGATGAAAACGCTTGTTGGTGCGGAACGGGTCGCCTTCACCCGCGAACATCCGCGTCGGATCCTCGTTTTCGCGCTTGAACGCGAATACGCCCGCGGTGAACGGAAAGCTGCCAGGGACATTCTCCCGCAACTGCCAGCGGAGGATTTCGCCGTCGTCCTCGTATTTCGGCAGCACGACCTTGCGAACCTTCGTACCGGAGAGCGACATCGTCGTCAGCGCGGTGCGCAGTTCCTTGTCCCGAATCTTGACGACATATTCGTCGCCGCTGTAGGCCGCGTTGGTCTTCGGCCAGAGATCGAGCAGCTTTTTCGATCGCGCGTCGAGCGTGCCCTCTCGTGCGGCTATCAGCGCATCGATCGCC
>DASXPO010000222.1:0-14663 GCA_036493535.1 Casimicrobiaceae bacterium | reverse complement strand
TTCCGATCGACGGCGGCTGGACGGCGCAGTAAACGAACCCCATTCGCGGGATCTTGTGCAATCGAGGTGACGACATGACGACCAAGACGAGACGAAGCGCGAAGACGCGCGGTCCCAAACCGGATTCAAAGGGAGAGGCGGCGAAATCCGGCAATGGCATGCCACCTCACCCGAAATGGCAAAAAGGATTTCCCGGCCAGGTCGTGCTCGTGCTCCAAGGCGGCGGCGCGCTCGGCGCATATCAAGTCGGCGTCTATGAGGCGATGCACGAAGCCGGTGTCGAGCCTGACTGGGTGATCGGCACGTCGATCGGCGCGATCAACGCGGCATTGATCGCCGGCAATACACCGAACAAGCGCTTCGAGCGATTGACTGAATTCTGGTCGAGGCTCGAAAGCATGGGTCCGGAGATCGATCTGCTCCGCTTTTTCACCGGACTCGCGAACGCATCGGCCAATCTAACAACGATGACGCGCGGCATTCCGGCCTTTTTCACGCCGCATGTGCCGGCGTGGTTCGGGTCGCACATTCCGCTCGGCGTCGACGCCGCGGCGTATTACACGACGGCACCGCTACGCGACACGCTGGCCGGACTCATCGACCTCGAGCACATTAACGCTCGACATGTTCGCCTGACGGTCGGGGCGGTCAACGTCCGCACGGGAGAGATGCGTTATTTCGACAGCCGCGACGAGATCGTCCATCTCGATCACGTGATCGCGTCGGGCGCGCTGCCCCCGGCCTTTCCCGCCGTACGGATCGGAGACGACCCCTATTGGGACGGCGGGATCTATTCGAATACGCCGATCGAAGCGGTACTCGACGATAAGCCGCGGCAGGATTCCGTGATCTTTGCGGTGCAAATGTGGAATCCCGAGGGGCCCGATCCGGCGACGCTCTGGGAAGTCATGGGACGGCAGAAGGATATCCAATTCGCGAGTCGCTCGCGAAGCCACATCGCGCGGCAAAAGCAGATTCATCACCTGCGTCACATCATTCGCGAGCTGTCGAAGAAATTTCCCGAGAAACTGCGAGATTCTCCGGAAGTGAAGGAGCTCGCGTCATGGGGATGCAATACGACGATGCATGTCGCGCGCCTCGTTGCGCCCAAGCTCGACGGCGAGGACCACACGAAGGACATCGATTTCACGCCGACGGGCATCCGCGCGCGGTGGCAGGCCGGCTACGACGACACGAAGCGGATGCTCGAAGACGCACCGTGGCGCACGCCCGTCAATCCGATCGACGGTGTGGTCATACATGACGACCCGCGCGTAAGGGCAAAAATCGCGCGCGGAACCGACGGCTTCGGCGGAAAAACACATTGAAATTTCTCGTAAGCATTCGCGAACGCAGTCGACCATTGATGCAGGCGCGGTGATTCGAAATTGAAACGTTTTACTCGCTGATCACTGCATGCCTCGGAACTTAGCAACGAATTTTTTCACGCACCGTTCACCGTTCATAGGAGAAGATGAAATGTCCAACCAAGCTCGCAGCGTTACCGGCGCCGGCGCATCGGCGCTGCTCCTCGGCCTTCTTTCGATCCTGTTTGTCGCCCCTTCGTTTGCCGGCGAATGTCCGGCCGGCAAGGCCGGCACCAATGCGTTGCCGGGTGCGGCAACGGCGCCGGTTGGCGTCACCGAAATGGAGTTGAGTTTCATCGATCTCGGCAAGGAAGCGGTCAACCTGCCGCAGCGCCGGCTTCGCTATCGCCACATGGAAATCGCGCCGGGCGGCGTCGTCCCGCTGCACTCGCACGGCGACCGTCCGGCGCTGATCATGGTCAACCAGGGCCAGATCTACGAATACAGCAACCAATGCACGGTGCCGATCCTGCACAAGGCCGGCGAAATCGGCAAGGAATCGAACGGTCTCAAGCACTGGTGGAAGAACGAGGGCAACGAGACGGTCATCTTGACGATTGCGGACATCGTGAACGACAAGAAGGTTGATCCGATGCGCGACATGTAATCGTTATCTCGTCGCGCCGTGTTTCAACTTGGTTAAAAGCAACATCGGAGCGGCGCGACGGATAACTGCTCGCGTTTGGAGAGGTCGCCTGGCGGCGACCCTCAACGCTCGCTCCAGTCGGAAACTCTTTCTCTGATTCGCTGCTTCCATGGACATCCTGCTGATCAGCGCCGCTTTCGTCATCTCGTTGTTCTGCGCGGGCCTGATGGGCTTCGCGATCCAGCGCGGCGCGACCTGCACGGTCGCCGCTGTCGACGAATTCGTCAGCAAGCGCAAGCTCAACCGGTTGATCAGCTTGATCGAGGCGTCGCTGTGGGTGGTCGGCGGATTGCTGATCGCACAAGCAGTGCATGTGCTGCCGCGCATGCCGTCCGGTTATGGGGTCGGCTGGCTGACAATCGTCGGCGCACTGTTGTTGGGCCTGGGCGCGTTTATCAACGGCGCGTGCGTCTTCGGCGCGATCGCGCGTTTGGGTTCCGGCGAGTGGGCGTACGTTTTGACGCCGCTCGGGTTCTACGTTGGCTGCCTGACCGTCACCACGTTCTTCCCGCCGCCACCGCCCCGTTTGACCACGGGATCACCGTTGTTCGATGCGGCGATGTGGCTGGGAATCGTCTTCGGCGCGCTCATGCTGTTTCGCGTCGTATGGCCCCTTGTCTCGTCGAAGGCAGGGATGGAACAAACGCTTTCGAAACGAATTCGCGTCGCACTGACGAGCCGCATCTGGTCCCCGCATGCGGCTACCGGTGTCATCGGCGTGACGTTCGTGCTGATTCTCTTGCTGATCGGCGGCACGTGGGCCTACACCGAAGTGCTGGCCGATCTCTCGCGCGGCATGGCGAACAGTCTGGTCGCGCGCATCCTGCTCGTGATCGCGCTCTTCGTGGGCGCGATCATCGGCGGCTATACGGCGGGCCGCTTTCGTAGTATGCGGATCACCGCCGTTCAGACGGCAAAGTGCTTCGCGGGCGGCATGATGATGGGTTGGGGAACGTTGTTGATTCCCGGCAGCAACGACGGCCTGATCCTCATCGGCATGCCGCTGCTGCGGCCTTACGCATGGATCGCGTTTCTGACGATGTGCATCTCGATCGGCGTGGCGTTGGTCGGTCGTAAATACCTTCAACACGGCGTGACGCACGAAACCATCCAACACGGGTGAGCGTCGCGCACTCCGCGGGATGGATTACCCGATCACCGGATCACTTCGTCGGCGCGCAGCAACAATGCAATCTCACGACTGCGACGGCGCTGGGCCTCACGATCCCGCAGTCAGTTGTGAAATTTGCAGACCTCGCGAATCGCATCGTTGTTGTTGATCATGCTGGTCTGCGGATGAATGTAGCCGGATGCCAGATCGAAAACCCAGCCATGGATGTAGGGGCGTCCACCGGTGCGCCAAGCGTCTTGAACGATGTCAGTCTTGCCGAGGTTGTAGACCTGCTCGATCACGTTCAATTCCACCAGGCGTTTGAAGCGCCTCGCCTCGTCGAGCGCCGCAAGCTCTTTCCAGAAATAATCCTGCGTGTCCTTGACGGTGCGCAGCCAATTGTCGATCAACCCGTGGTGAGCATCGCTCATCGCGGCTTTCACGCCGCCGCAGCCATAATGACCGCAGACGATGACGTGATGGACCTTCAGCACGTCCACTGCGTATTGCAGCACCGACAGGAGATTCATATCGGTTTGCACGACCAGGTTCGCGATGTTGCGGTGGACGAACATGTCGCCCGGATTGGTGCGGGTGATGCGATCGGGTGGAACGCGGCTGTCCGAGCAGCCGATCCAAAGAAACTCCGGATGTTGTCCTTCGGCAAGCTTGCTGAAGTAGTTCGCATCCACGCGGAGCTGGTCCGCCACAAACGCCTCATTGTTCAGCAGCAGTTGCTCGATGCGCTCGATCATAAAAAACCTTTCGTCGCATAATGCCCATCGCGGCCCGGGTTGGTCGGCCGCCGACGCTCGACACTTACGGTGCGCCGGTCCCAGGTAAGGTTCGGCGACGCGTCCCTGACTAACCGAGAAGGCGACGTTCGCGGCGTGCTATTTCGACAGGAGGTGAAGCGCGATGATCGAGTCCTTCGATGCGATTGTGATCGGAACCGGTCAGGCCGGGCCGCCGCTCGCCGTGCGCCTCGCGCAGGCGGGTCGCAAGACCGCGATACTGGAGCGCAACCGCTTCGGTGGAACCTGCGTCAACACCGGCTGCATCCCGACCAAGACGCTCATTGCCAGCGCACGCGCCGCCTACGTCGCGCGCCGCGCCGCCGATTTCGGCGTAGAGATCGATGGCGGGATTCGGGTCGACATGCCGCGGGTAAAGGCGCGCAAGGACGAGGTCGTCGCGCAATCGACCGGCGGCGTCGAGAAATGGCTGCGCGAAACGCCGAACATCACCGTCATCGAAGGCCACGGCCGTTTCGAGAGCGCAGGCGTCGTGCGCGTCGGCGACCGGCAGTTCACTGCGCCGGAGATTTTCCTCAACACCGGTGGCCGTCCGACGGTGCCGCCGATCGAAGGGCTCGGGCAAATCGATTATTTGACGAGCAGCAGCATGATGAACGTCGATTTCCTGCCTGAGCATTTGATCGTGATCGGCGGCAGTTACATCGGCCTCGAATTCGCACAAATGTATCGGCGGTTCGGCAGTCGCGTGACCGTGATCGAGATGGCGCCGCGCTTGATCGCGCGCGAGGACGAGGCGGTGTCGCGGACGGTCCAATCGGTTGTGGAGAACGACGGCGTCTCGGTACGATTGAACGCCAAATGCGTCGCGGTGGAGCGCCGAGGCAGCCAAATCTCCGTGCATGTGAGTTGTGAACAGGAGCCGCGCGACGTCGTGGGGTCGCACCTGCTGCTCGCGGTCGGGCGCGTACCGAACACCGGCGACCTCGGACTCGACCGTGCCGGTGTGCAAACCGACGAGCGCGGCTATATCAAAGTCGACGATCAACTGGCCACGAACGTTCCCGGCATTTGGGCGCTCGGCGACATCAACGGGCGCGGGGCGTTCACGCACACCTCGTACAACGACTACGAGATCGTCGCAGGGAATTTGCTCGATCACGAGACGAGGCGCGTCTCGGACCGCTTCCCCGTCTATGCTCTCTTCACCGATCCGCCGCTCGCGCGTGCCGGCATAACCGAGCGCGAAGCCCTCGCGTCGGGGCGCTCGGTGCTTGTCGGACGCCGCCCGATGACGCGTGTGGGACGCGCTCGCGAACGCAGCGAGACCCAAGGCTTCATGAACGTACTGGTCGACGGCGAATCGCGTAGAATCCTCGGCGCCGCGTTGCTCGGCATCGAAGCGGACGAAGCGATTCATTGCATCATCGATGTGATGAACGCCGGCGCGCCGTACACCGCGATTCGCCGCGCCGTGCATATTCATCCGACCGTTTCGGAGCTGATCCCGACGTTGTTGGGTGAATTGCAACCGCTGGCGTAAGCAATCGGGGAGGCGGCACGACTACTTGCCGGGATCGGCAAGCGCCGTCCGCGCAACATTCACCATTCATAGGAGACACCGATGAATCACCAATCCACCATTCAAGCCGCTCTTGCCGGCATCCTTGCGCTGGGGCTGGCCGCCACCGTCACCGCCGGCCCGGTCACACCCAAGGCCGGCCAGGAGAAGTGCTACGGCATCGCGAAGGCGGGTCAGAACGATTGCGGGACGGCGAAGCACGCGTGCGCGGGCGAAGGCGCGAAAAAAGACGGCGATCCGAGCGAATGGAAGTACGTCGAGAAGGGCACGTGCGAGAAAGTCGGCGGCAAGTCGATGGCGCCGAAGGCTTAAATAATTCTGCATAGATCCGGCTCGCGCCGCTCGCGGCGCAGCCGGAATTTTTCGTGGCGTACGAGCCTCATCGTCTGCCTGCCGCGGCGGGCATCGGTCTACGTTCACCGCACGTCGGCGAAGTGCTGGCGCAACGGCCGCGCGTTCCGTTTTTCGAAGTTCACAGCGAAAACTATTATCTGGATGGCGGACCCGCACTCGCGGCGCTCGGCCGCATCCGTGCCGATTATCCGTTGTCGTTGCATGGCGTCGGCATGTCCCTCGCCTCGAGCGATCCGCTCGATCGGGCACACGTGGGGAAACTGCGAACGCTGATTGCGCGCGTCGAGCCGGCCATTGTCTCCGAGCACTTGTGCTGGAGCGCTGTCGGCGGTCGTCATCTGAACGACTTGCTTCCGCTTCCGTATACCGATGAGGCGCTGACTCTCGCCTGCGCGCGCGTATCTGAGCTGCAGGAGCGCGTCGGTCGCGAAGTCGCCATCGAGAACATCTCGTCGTACCTCGCGTTCGCCGACTCGACGATTCCCGAATGGGAATTCATCGCCGCGCTTGCGCAACGTACCGGCTGCAAGCTGTTGCTCGACGTCAACAATGTCTACGTCAATGCATCGAATCACGGTTTCGATGCCGATCGCTACATTGCCGCGGTCCCGTCAGACGCCGTTGCCGAAATCCATCTCGCGGGCTTCGAGCAAAGTGACGGTTGCTTGATCGATACGCACGGTGCGCCGGTCGCACCGGAGGTGTGGGCACTCTACGCGAGGACAATCGACCGCCTGGGTCCGCGGCCGACGCTGATCGAATGGGATACCGACATTCCCGCGTTCAGCGTTTTGCAACGCGAAGCGGCAACGGCACAGCGCACTCTGGAGGCGCGTGATGCCGTCGCTGCATGACCTTCAGCAACGGTTCGCCGACGCCGTTATTTCGTCTGACGTCGCGCCCGATTTTATCGCCGGTTCGCCGTCATTCGCGTGCGATCGCATCGCGATCTATCGCCGGACGACTTTCTCGAATTACCGCAAGGCGTTGTCCGCAAGCTATCCGGTCGTGAAGCGATTGACCGGTGAATCTTTTTTTCATGCGGCCGTCGACGCGTTCGTCCATGCGCGGCCATCGCACTGCGGCGACCTCAATGTTTACGGTGATGCATTCGGCGATTTTCTCGCGGGCTACGCGCCGACTGCCGATCTCGTCTATCTGCCCGATGTTGCCCGTCTCGAATGGGCGCTCGACGAGGCGCAGCGCGCGCGCGATGTGACCTGCGTGCCCGAAGCCGTGTTGGCGGCGCTGACAGCGGTGCCCCCGGAGCGCCTTCCTTCGCTGCGCCTGGAAGTGGATCCGTCGTGCCGCCTTGTTGCTTCGGCTTACCCGATTCTGCGCATCTGGCGGACGAATCAGCCGGACCACGCGGGCGAGGATCGCGTCCTGCTCGAAGAAGGGGGCGACGCGCTGCTCGTGCGTCGCGGTGCCGAACGCGTCTCGATCGAACGGCTCGCGGGCGGCGACCACGGATGGCTTTCCGCGCTTCAGAGGGGGGCCACGCTCGGCCAGTCGATCGAAGCCGCCCAGCGTGCGGATGCGGCGTTCGATTTGGACACTGCGCTACGCGAGCACATCGCAGCGGGCACCGTCATCGCAGTCATCGATCGGTGAAGCGTCAGGTCTCGGACTTACCGGCGACCAAGGTCAAGTCCGACCACTTTTTGGAGCGCTTGATATGGAAACCATTGCTGTCACGCCGGCGCTGAGCTCGATCATCGCGCGACTTTATGCAAGTTTTGCGAGCCTGCTCGACAAGTCGCAGCCGCTTTTTGCGCTGGCGATGCGCCTTTATGTGGCGAAGGTGTTCATCGTTTCCGGCTGGCTCAAATTCTCGCGTTGGGATTCGACGCTCGCGTTGTTCCAGAACGACTACCACGTTCCTGTGCTGTCACCGCAGGTGGCCGCGATCATGGGCACGATGGCGGAGCTCGGCTTGCCGATACTGCTCATTCTGGGCATCGGCACGCGTGCGGCGGCGCTCGCGCTCTTCGTCTTCAATATCATCGCCGTGATCTCCTACCCTGACCTGAGCGATGCCGGTCTCAAGGATCACTACCTCTGGGGCGCGTTGATGCTGGTGATTGCGTTTTACGGCCCGGGCAAGCTCTCCATCGATCATTGGCTCGGGCGGCGCTGACCTCGCTTCAACGATCAGGGCCGCGCGGTCGGACGCCAAGTTTGGCGCAGAGCGCCGCGACGGTCTCTTTGAGCGCGTCGACGTCGGCGCGTAACGCGCTCATTGCCTGTTGCAGCGTGACGGCATCCGGTTGCGAAACGGTCTCGGCGGCCGGACTCGCGCCGGTCGATGCCACCGAAGGCTCATAGGAGCCCGCGAGCAGATGCGTCCAACGCGTCTCGCGGGTGCCCGCTGAGCGCGGCAGCTCGACGACCAATGCGCCGGCCGATCGGGCGGCCAGCTCGTGAAGGAATCCCTCGACCGCCGAAATGTCGGCGAAGCGGTGCAGTCGCTCACCGTTGATCCGCAGCTCGCCGGCGGTCTGCGGTCCACGCAACATCAGCGTCGCGAGCAGCGCCACCGATTGCACCGGGATGGCCAGAGCGCGTTCGACGTTGTGGGCATAGCGCATCACGCGCGAGCCGCTCGATTCGACAATCAACGCGTGTGCTTTCAGCGTATCGAGCGCCGACTGCACCTCGGACTCCGACGCTTCGATCACCGGATCGCGACTGGTCCTTTGATTGCATCCGGCGACGAGCGCGTTCAACGTCAGCGGGTAGGTGTCGGGTACCGTGTGCTGCTTTTCGACCAGCACGCCAAGCACACGCGTTTCGATCAGCGACAGCGTCGGCGGCGCGTTCCGTTTTACCCCGGCAAGCGGCGATTCCATTGCGTGTTCGTGCCTTCCAATCGATGGTGTTTACGCATTTGACATTGTAAAAATTACAACATCACTCGGAGCGATGCAAATCCGACAAAAAACTTTAGCGTGCGGCGATGAGTGGGCTTCAATCGAGCGTCCTCTATTGCTAGAGTGATTGGCCGATTTTTTAATCGACGCCACGTAGGAGGCAGCAATGCACGTCGTCGAGCGTTCCTCGCCGGGTTCGCAAAATTCCGAAGAGCTGGCCGTCATTCTCGGCGCGCTCAGCGCGTTCAAAAAAGGCGATGCATCGGTGCGCCTCCCTCTCGATTGGAGCGGCGTCACCGGCCGAATCGCAGAAACGTTCAACGAAGTCGTCGAGCGCAACGAACGAATGGCGCACGAGCTTTCACGCTTGAGCCATATCGTCGGCAAGGAGGGACGCCTCAATCAACGCGGCTCGCTCGGCGATGTTACGGGATTCTGGCGCGACTCGATGGACGCCGTGAATCTGTTGATCGACGATCTCGTTCATCCGACCACCGAAACCGCACGCGTGATCGGTGCGGTGGCGCAAGGCGATCTGTCGCAGACGATGGCGCTCGAAGTGGACGGACGTCCGTTGAAGGGCCAATTCTTCCGCACGGCGAAGACGGTCAACAAGATGGTCGATCAGCTCGGCTTGTTTGCCGCGGAAGTCACGCGCGTTGCACGCGAAGTGGGCACCGAAGGCAAGCTCGGCGGGCAAGCCAAGGTCAAAGGTGTTGCGGGCACGTGGAAAGACTTGACAGACAGCGTCAATTCGATGGCCGGCAACTTGACGGGGCAGGTACGCAACATCGCCGAAGTCACGACCGCCGTTGCGACGGGTGACTTGTCGAAGAAGATTGCCGTCGACGTCAAAGGCGAATTCCTCGAGCTCAAGAACACGATCAACACAATGGTCGATCAGTTGCGCTCTTTCGCGTCCGAAGTCACGCGCGTTGCGCGCGAAGTGGGCACGGAAGGCAAGCTGGGCGGACAGGCGCGCGTCGAAGGCGTATCGGGCACGTGGAAGGATCTAACCGATAGCGTGAACTTCATGGCCGGCAATCTCACGGGCCAGGTCCGCAACATCGCGGACGTAACCAAGGCCGTGGCGAAAGGCGATCTCTCCAAAAAGATCACCGTCGATGTCAAAGGCGAAATTCTCGAGCTCAAGAACACGATCAATACGATGGTCGACCAGTTGTCGTCCTTCGCATCCGAGGTGACGCGCGTCGCGCGGGAAGTCGGTACCGAAGGGCGGCTTGGTGGACAGGCCGACGTGCAAGGTGTTGCGGGCACGTGGAAGGACTTGACCGAGAGCGTCAATTTCATGGCGAGCAACTTGACCGGTCAGGTGCGCAACATCGCCGACGTCACGAAGGCCGTCGCGACCGGCGACTTGTCGAAGAAGATCACCGTCGATGTGAAGGGCGAAATTCTCGAGCTCAAGAACACGATCAACACAATGGTCGATCAATTGCGCTCGTTCGCCTCCGAAGTCACGCGCGTCGCCCGCGAGGTGGGCACCGAAGGTCGCCTGGGCGGTCAGGCCGACGTGCAGGGCGTGGCCGGCACGTGGAAGGATTTGACTGAGAGCGTCAACTTCATGGCGAGCAACTTGACCGGTCAAGTGCGCAACATCGCGGATGTGACCAAGGCGGTGGCGAGCGGCGACCTGTCGAAGAAGATCACCGTCGACGTCAAGGGCGAAATCCTCGAGCTCAAGAACACGATCAATACGATGGTCGATCAGTTGTCGTCGTTCGCATCCGAGGTGACGCGCGTCGCGCGCGAAGTCGGTACCGAGGGCCGCTTGGGCGGACAGGCCGATGTGCAGGGCGTTGCGGGCACGTGGAAGGATTTGACCGAGAGCGTCAATTCGATGGCCAGCAATCTCACGGGCCAGGTGCGCAACATCGCCGACGTCACGACGGCGGTCGCAAGCGGCGATCTGTCGAAGAAGATCACCGTTGACGTCAAGGGCGAGATCCTCGAGCTCAAGAACACGATCAACACGATGGTCGATCAGCTTCGGTCGTTCGCGTCCGAAGTCACCCGCGTTGCGCGCGAGGTGGGAACGGATGGCCGACTCGGTGGGCAGGCCGACGTGCAGGGTGTTGCGGGCACGTGGAAGGACTTGACCGAAAGCGTCAATTCCATGGCGTCGAATCTTACGGCGCAAGTCCGCAACATCGCCGAAGTCACGACGGCGGTTGCGACGGGCGACTTGTCGAAAAAGATCACCGTCGACGTCAAAGGCGAAATTCTCGAGCTCAAGAACACGATCAACACGATGGTCGATCAGTTGCGCTCGTTCGCGTCGGAAGTGACGCGCGTCGCGCGCGAGGTCGGCACCGAGGGCATCCTCGGCGGACAGGCCGATGTGCGCGGTGTGGCCGGCACGTGGAAAGACTTGACCGACAGCGTCAATTTCATGGCCAGCAACCTGACGGGCCAGGTGCGCAACATCGCGGACGTCACGAAGGCCGTGGCGAGCGGCGACTTGTCCAAGAAGATCACCGTCGATGTGAAGGGCGAGATTCTGGAGCTGAAAAACACCATCAACACGATGGTCGATCAGCTCTCCTCCTTTGCCTCCGAAGTGACGCGCGTGGCGCGTGAGGTGGGCACCGAAGGTCGCTTGGGCGGTCAGGCCGCCGTGCGCGGCGTCGCGGGCACATGGAAGGATTTGACCGAAAGCGTCAACTCGATGGCGTCGAATCTGACCGCGCAGGTGCGCAACATCGCCGACGTCACGACGGCGGTCGCGACCGGCGACCTGTCGAAGAAGATCACCGTCGATGTAAAGGGCGAAATCCTCGAGCTCAAGAACACGATCAACACGATGGTCGATCAGCTTCGCTCGTTCGCCTCCGAAGTGACGCGCGTCGCACGCGAGGTCGGCACCGAGGGGATTCTGGGCGGACAAGCGGACGTGCGCGGCGTGGCCGGCACGTGGAAAGACTTGACCGACAGCGTGAATTTCATGGCGAGCAACCTGACCGGTCAAGTGCGCAACATCGCCGACGTGACCAAAGCGGTGGCAAGCGGCGACTTGTCGAAGAAGATCACCGTCGACGTGAAAGGCGAAATCCTCGAGCTCAAGAACACGATCAACACGATGGTGGATCAGTTGTCGTCGTTCGCATCCGAGGTGACGCGTGTCGCGCGTGAAGTCGGCACCGAAGGGATGCTGGGCGGCCAGGCGAACGTGCGCGGCGTGGCCGGCACGTGGAAAGACCTGACCGACAGCGTGAATTTCATGGCCGGCAATCTGACGAGCCAGGTGCGCGGGATCGCCAAGGTCGTGACGGCCGTCGCGAACGGCGACCTGAAGCAAAAGTTGACCGTCGATGCCAAGGGCGAGATCGCGGCGCTCGCCGATACGATCAACAGCATGATCGATACGCTCGCGACGTTTGCCGAGCAGGTGACAAGCGTTGCACGCGAAGTCGGCGTCGAAGGCAAGCTCGGCGGTCAGGCGAAGGTGCCGGGCGCGGCGGGCACGTGGAAGGGATTGACCGAAAACGTGAATCAGCTCGCCGCGAACTTGACGTCACAGGTCCGCGCCATCGCCGAAGTGGCGACGGCGGTGACGCAGGGCGATCTGACGCGATCGATCACCGTCGAAGCACGTGGCGAAGTGGCGGCGCTCAAAGACACGACAAACGAGATGATCCGCAATCTGCGCGACACGACGCAGAAGAACACCGAGCAGGACTGGCTCAAGACGAACCTTGCGAAGTTCAGTCGCATGCTGCAGGGACAGAAGGATCTGAATGCGGTCGGCCGCCTGATCCTCTCCGAGCTCGCGCCGGTAGTCGCTGCGCAGCGCGCGGTGTTTTACGTCCTCGACCCGGGCCGCGAGCCGATGCGGCTCGGACTGCTCGCGAGCTATGGCGCCGACGGCACCGACGAAGCGATACACGAGCTGCAGCTCGGTCAGGGCTTGATCGGTCAATGCGCGATCGACAAACAAAAGATTTTGATGTCGAACGTGCCGCGCGATTACATCAAGATCGCGTCCGGATTGGGTTACTCGCCGCCGCACAACATCCTCGTTTTGCCGGTGATTTTCGAAGGACAGGTGAAGGGCGTGCTCGAGCTGGCGTCGTTCGAGCGGTTCAGCCCAACGCACCAGGCATTCCTCGAGCAGTTGACCGAGAGCATCGGCATCGTGATCAACACGATCGAGGCGAATACGCGGACCGAAAACCTGCTGCGGCAATCGCAGTCGCTCGCGCGCGAGCTGCAAAGTCGGCAGGAAGAGCTGCAGCAAACGAATCAGGAGCTCGAAGAAAAGGCGATGCTGCTGGCGCACCAGAATCAGGAAGTCGAGCGCAAGAACCAGGAAGTGGAGCAGGCCCGCAAGGCGCTCGAGGAAAAGGCCGAGCAGCTGGCGCTCACGTCGAAGTACAAGTCGGAGTTCCTGGCCAACATGTCGCACGAACTGCGGACACCGCTCAACAGCTTGCTCATTCTGTCGGATCAGCTTTGCAAGAACGCCGACGGCAATCTGACGGCCCGCCAGGTCGATTTCTCCAAGACGATCCACGCATCCGGCAATGATCTGCTGAATCTCATCAACGATATTCTCGATCTGTCGAAGATCGAATCAGGCACGGTCATCGTCGATCCGACCGATCTTTCGCTGGACGATCTGGGCCGTTATGTCGAGCGCACGTTCCGCCACGTGGCCGAGGCGAAGAACGTCGACTTCCTGTTGCGGCTCGATCCACGCTTGCCGAAATCCATGTTCGCCGATGCCAAGCGGCTGCAGCAGGTGCTGAAGAACTTGTTGTCGAATGCGTTCAAGTTCACCCAGCAAGGTCAGGTCACGCTGTCGATCGAGCCCGCGAAGAGCGGTTGGGACGCAGGCAACGAGTCGCTCAATCGCGTATCCGACGTCATCGCGTTCTCGGTGATGGATACGGGCATCGGCATTTCGCCCGACAAGCAGCAGATCATTTTCGAGGCGTTCCAGCAGGCCGACGGCAGCACGAGCCGAAAATACGGCGGCACGGGGCTCGGGCTGGCGATCAGCCGTGAGCTGACGCGGCTGCTCGGCGGCGAGATCCGCCTCGTCAGTGTGCCGCGCAGCGGCAGCACGTTCACGCTGTTCCTGCCGGTCACCTATACGCCGCCGCGGTCGTTGCGCAAGGTCGTGGCGGAGCGCGCGTTCGCGGATGTCGCGCCGCGAGCGCCGGTTCCCGCGGCGCGCATCGTCGAGGTGCCGCCGATGCCCGGTCCGGGCAATTGGTCGTCGGTACCCGAACTGCCCGTCGAGGTGGAGCCGGAGGCATCGAACGCCGTCGGCGACGACCGGCACGCGATCGCGTCCGGTGACCGCGCGATCCTGATCGTCGAGAACGATCTCGCGTTCGCTCAGCTCCTGCTCGACGCGGCGCACGAAAAAGGCTTCAAGGGCATCGTGACGTCGTCGGGCGTGTCCGCGCTGGCGCTCGCCGGTGAATACATCCCGTCGGCGGTGACGCTCGATATCTTCCTGCCCGATATCGACGGCTGGCGCGTGCTCGATCGATTGAAGAACGACGACCTGACCCGCCACGTGCCGGTGACGGTGATCTCCACCGACGAATCGCGCGAGCGCGCGCTCAAATCCGGCGCGTTCCAGTTCGCCGCGAAGCCGATGCAGAGCAAGGAAGTCGTCGATGCGCTGCTCGATCGCCTGGTGGCGTATCTGCAACGCTCGCGCCGGCATCTGCTGGCCGTGTCCGGCGACGCAACCAAGCGCACGTGGTTCGAGCAGTCGCTGACCGCGAACGACGTCAAGGTGACGGCGGTCGACGGCTACGAGGCCGCGGTGGCGATCATGCACCGCGAGCCCGTCGACTGCGTCGTGTTCGATGGCGCGCTTGCGCCACCGCCGGACGGCTTCTACCTGCAGGAGGGCAACGGCTCCGCCACGCCCGACGGTCCGCCGATCCTGCTCTACGGCGAAGGCAAGGACGTCACCGAGTTCGACCACTGGGGCG
>DASXPO010000221.1:0-5636 GCA_036493535.1 Casimicrobiaceae bacterium | reverse complement strand
CTCGGTCGTCAAGATGAAGCTCAAGAACCTCCTGTCGGGCGGCGGCACGGAGACCGTGTATCGCGCCGACGAGAAGTTCGATGTGATCCAACTCGAGAAGAAGGAAGTCACCTACTCCTATTTCGCCGATCCGATGTACGTCTTCATGGACGAGGAGTTCAACCAATACGATGTCGAAAAAGACAACATAGTGGACGCGCTGCCGTACCTGGAAGAGGGCATCGCCTGTGAGCTGACGTTCTACGAGGGCCGCGCTATCTCGATCGAGCTGCCCAACTCGGTCGTGCGCGAGGTCAAGTACACGGAGCCGGCGGTCAAGGGCGACACGTCAGGCAAGGTGCTGAAGCCGGCCAAAGTGAGTAACGACTTCGAAGTGCAAGTCCCGCTGTTTGTAAACACCGGCGACAAGATCGAGATCGACACGCGTACCGGGGAATACCGGCGGCGGGTCTAGTTTTGGCTTTTGTCGGTGTGCTTTACAACTCCGGTTCGCAATCCCTTCAGCCTTTCGCCAATATCCTGATTTTGCGTCTGTTTTTACTCTGGCACGACGCGTGCTCCATAGTCGCGGCAAGGCTTTTTAATGGACAGCGCGGAGGGTGGAAAAATGAAAACCGGATTCAAGAGTTTGCTGGGAATTGCAACAATCGCAGGCGGGCTGGCATTTGGGGGGTCGGTTTCTGCGGTTCCGATTCAGATAGGGTTTAACTTTGTTCCACTTGGCGCCCTGACCGCCGACACTAATGATGTAACAACTGCAACCACGATCACAAACGGGGCGCCGGATATCGTCGGTTCGATCATACAAAACAACGTAGGCTTGGTTTCTGGCCAGACGATTATTCTTACGAGCCCAACGCCGGTGACGCTAGGTGGCGTTTTCAACAAGACGTTTACGACGGCGCTGGGGACCTTCATGGAGACCCTTACCGTTACCCTTGTTACACCGGGTCCGACGTCGCGGGGAATTACGGCGACCGGAACGATCGTCCAAACGTCGGGTACTGGCTTCGATCCGACGCCGGTGTTCTACTCTGCCGCCTATACGCAGAATCAAGGTCCGGGAACTCAGATCAACGGCTCGTTCAATAACTCCACCACGCCTCCGACGGTTCCGGAGCCCGCGACGCTGGCTCTCCTTGGAATCGCACTGGCCGGACTGGGATTCGTGACGCGTCGCAAGCAAGCATAACCAGTCGCAATTCGGAAACATCGAACCCCGCCCGTGTGGCGGGGTTTTTTTTCGCCTATTCGCCGGCAACGGCGTGCGGCGGAGCGGGAATCCGGAAATGCTGGCGGGCATCGACAACGGCTTCGCGAACCGCGCAGTCGTGCAAGTGGTCGTTGACCAGTCCCATCGCCTGCATGAACGCATAAACAGTCGTCGGCCCGACGAATGTCCAACCGCGCTTTTTGAGGTCCTTCGATAGTGCAATCGATTCGGCCGATGTGCTCATCGTCGCCAGTGCTTCGCGGGTGAGGTGCTTCGGCCGCGTTTTGGCATGAGGCTCATAGCGCCAGAAGTACGCCGCAAGCGAGCCGAATTCGGCCGCCATTTCGCGAGCACGCTTCGCGTTGTTGATCGTCGATTCGATTTTTCCACGATGGCGGACGATGCCGGCATTGCCCAGCAGCCGCTCGACGTCGCGCGTGCCGAAGCGGGCCACGCGGTCGAAGTCGAATCGCGCAAACGCTTCGCGAAACGCATCACGCTTGCCGAGGATCGTGCGCCAGCTCAACCCAGCCTGGAAACCCTCGAGGCAGATCTTCTCGAACAGGCGCCGATCGTCGTCGACCGGAAAGCCCCATTCGCGATCGTGGTAGGCGATGTAGAGCGGGTCTTCACCGGCCCAATGGCAACGGCGAATCGCAGCGCCTGTGGTCGAAACGTTATTCGTCGGCATTTTTCAACTTCTTGCGGCGCAGCGAAAGAACGCGCGGTCTCAGTAGCCGCTCCCCGCGCATAACGTACAAGACGTAAACTCGCGCGCCGTCAATGCGGTAGAACACGCGGCACGGGGGCTCGACGATCTGCCGGTATCGCCAACCGGCAAGTTCTTGGGGCCTTGAACCGATTTTCGGATGCGCGGCAAGCTGTTCGACGCGGCGAAATACTTTCCGAACCAGTTCCTTTGCCGCCGCAGGATTATCTAACGCAATGTAATCGGCGATGGCGTCCAGATCGTTCAGCGCCGGCTCGGTCCAGATTACTCGAGCCATCGGGCCATACGTTGCTTGGCCTCAGCATGAGATACGACGCGCCCTTCCTCGATTGCCTTCTCGCCGCGAGCGATCCCCTCGAGAAGACTCATTCGTCGTTGCATTGATTCGTACGTTTCAACATCGACAAGATATGCACTGGGCAATCCATGCTGAGTAATCAGAATGGCTGTCCTGGTACGTTCGAGTTCGGCCAACAGCTCGGTCGCCCGCCGCTTCAGAGTGGTGACGAGTTCACTGCGCATCATGTGATACTAAAGTACCACTTGAATCCACGCAACTCCCGATGGCCACCGCTTCGCGATAGATGAAGTGGCGTCACGCCTTTATCGCAGCGCGAAATCGACCCGCGTCGGCGCGCCCTTGTCCTGAATGCCGTCGGCCGTCAACTTGGGAGCGACGACGAAAACGCGTTCACCCGGAATGCCGCCCACGCTGGCGAACCATTGCTTCACCGCCTGCGCGCGCTCGTTGGCCAAGGCGCGAAGCGCCTCGTCATCCACACGGTAGCTTGAGAGCAACAGCGCCTCCATTTCGTTCGGCGGAATGTCTTTGGCGATTCCCAGCACGTTGCGCGGCTTGTCTTGCAGGTTGGCGTCGCGATACACGATTGCGAGGTATTTGGAATATTCGGCAGGCTCGATCGCAAGCGAATCGAGCGCCGGGGCCGATTCGCCTTGTGATGCGAGCGCTTTCTGCTTTTGTATCCGCATCGCACGTTCCAGCGCCACCCGCTTGAGACCGTCGCGATCGACATCCGGAACGGCGCGTCCTACGGTATCGACCTTGAGGCCCGGTCGCTCTGCCAGCGCCTTCGCCAACGAACGCAACTTGGTTTCGGCAGCTGCGGAAATCTCCATCCGCCCCGGCAGGAATTCGACGTACGCCAATTGCTCGCCTCCGCCGCCGGCGATCGCACCGAGCAGCGCAAAGGGTGCCGTGGCGGCCTTGGTGACCAGATTGACGATGATTTGCACCACCACGCGCCAAACGGAGAACTTCGGGTCGTCGAGCGTTCCCTGGATCGGGAGATCGAGATTGATGACGCCGTTGCGATCCTTGAGCAACGCGACCGCCAGCAACACGGGAAGCTTCGTCGCATCCGGGCTGTCGACGTGCTGGCCGAACGTGAGCTGATCGAGCACGAGCTTGTTCGAGGCCGCGAGCTTGCGATTCTCGACCTGATAATGCACTTCGAGCGAAAGCTTCCCTTTCTGAATGCCGTACCCGGCGTATTTCGCGGCGTACGGCGTGAGCGGCGGCAGATCGATGTCCTTCGCCGTCGCGGTCAAATCGAGCGTGAGGTCGCGCGCGAATGGATTGAGCGCGCCGCGCACCGCCACGGGTGCGCTGTTCTCGACGCTTGCGCGAAGCTCAACGTCGCCTGCTTGCGCCGTCGATAACGCGGAGACGCTTCCGGCGACCGCCGTCAGATGCACGGAGTAATTCGGCTTGATGAAGAAGTCGGAGAATTGGACTTCGCCTTCTTCGACGGTAATTCGTCCGATTGAAACCGGCAGCTCGTCTTTCGTCGGCCGAGGCAACTCTTTGGCGGCGGCGCCCGTCGCCGGCGTCTGCGCCACTACGACGGGGCTCGAATCCGGCACCGTCGGCGCGAGCAACTGCTGAATGTTCAACGTCGCATCGGGATTGACGATCAACCGCGCATAGAAATGATCGAGCGCGATGCTGCCGAGCGCCAGACTGAACGGCGCGTTGGTCGCGTTGACGCCGGTCAGCGTAAGCGACTTCCAGCGCGCCAGCTCCTGCGATGTCGGCCGATCGAGCGAGCCGAAGTCGCCGACCGTGACGTCGCCGGCGTAGGTCGCACGTGCGTCTCCACCCGACGCAGGCGAATACGTCAACCGCCCCTTCGCGCCGACGTTTCCGCTGGTGACGATCACGTTCGTCCGCGCTTCGAAATAAGGACGCAGCGGCACGAGATCGATTGCTCGCGCGTCGATGCGCCAATCGCCGCCGAAGGGGTTCGTCGCGATTGCGCCGTTGGCGTGCACGCGGCCCGATGCGCCGAGGCGCGCCACCACATCGATCGTCCCTTTCGCATTGCGCGCGTTGCTGAAATTTTCGGCGACAATTTTCGCGTCGGCAATCGCGAGCTTGACCGGCGGCTGCGGCACGCGATCGTCGAATTGCGCGCCGAGGCGATCGAAGTTTATTTTGCCGATCGCGAGTTGCCAGGCGGCGTCGCTTTGCTGTGCGCTCTGACCGGGCGTTCCAGTCTGTTGCGACGTGCGCACGAGACGCTGGAAATTGACAATGCCGTCCGATTGCCGGACGACGCGAATCGCGGCCTGCTGCGCCAGAGCCTGCGCGATCTTGACGTTGCGCTTTGATAGGTCGAATTCGATGCCGGCGAGCTCGATGCGGGGAACGCGCCAAAGCGGCTCGCGTTCGCCGGCAAGCGCGAGATCGAGATCAGCAAGCGTTGCCGAGCTCCCGCTCACGACGACCTGCGGCGTCGACCCCGCCGCTCCGACGTCGAAATCGGCGGCGAAATCGAGCGTTCCTCGGCGCAAGTCGAGATTGAGCGCGTGGCTGTAATACGGATAGAGCTTCGCCAAATGAAACGTCTTGAGCTCGGCGTGTCCGCGGGCATGCTTCGCGGCAACATCGACTTCGCCGTTGGCCGCGAAATGCGCGCCTTCGTCGGAATCGAAGGCAAGCTCGACCGTGCCGGGCGGGCCGCTCGAGACGAGTCTTCGACCTTCGACGGCGATATTCGACAAGGTCGAGACGAAAACGGGCGTCACGCTCGCATCGGACAGATGCAGCGTGCCGCTCGTGATCCGCGCATTGTCGATCGCGTAGGTCCAGGCTGCGGCCGGCGGATCATTCGCACGCGGATGCGCAGTCTCCGGCGTCGTGGCGAGCAAACCCTCGACCTCGAGCGCGCCGTCGGGTCGCCGGCGCAGATCGACGTTCGGTTTGTCGACCATCAGTGATTCGACGGCCAGCGACCGGCCCAGCAAATCCAGTTTCCGCAGCTTTGTATCGACGCTGTCGGCGGCGATCAGCGCCGATCCGTCGGCGCGCGTCACTGCCAGACGATCGATTCTCGCCGTGCCGGACAACGTCATCGCACGCGGCGCGTTTTTGTCGGTGACAAAAGCCAGCGTGAGCCGCGTCGTCAAAGCGCCGTCCTTGAGCTTCAAACCCTGCGGCAGCGGCGCGTACTCGACATAGCGCTCGAGCGGAAACCCGTCGAGATCGAAGGCTAGAGTGGCTTCGCGCGTATCGGCGAAGGGAGTCGTTGCATCGCCCGCGAGCGCGAAATGGGCGCGGTCGATCGTGCCTTCGAAATGCGGCGTCACGTGAATCTCGGCATCGTAGGGAAGGCTCGACAGGAACGGAATGCCGAGCGCGAGCTGCGTCGCAGCGACGCGTCTGCCCCGCTG
>DASXPO010000220.1:0-7612 GCA_036493535.1 Casimicrobiaceae bacterium | reverse complement strand
CACGCTGCGCTCGATGGCGTCTTCGCGTCATCGCGCACGAGCGGCTCGCGAACGATGGCGCCCGCATCGGACGGCGTTGCCGCGGCAACCATCGGTGCGGCTTGCGCCGGCGATGGCGGTCGCCCCGTTTGCGCGAGTGGCTTCGCGGTTGACGGGGCTTCTGTCACGGCCTTTTTCGGCGCCGAAGCCTGCAATTTTCGATCCTCGATGGGGGCCGGCTTGTTGTTGACGAGCTGGAGCAGTTTGGACAGCCAGCCCGGGTCGATCATCTTTTCGACGCGCGTAGTGCGCGGTCGTTCGCGCATCGTTGCCGGTGGCGGAGACGTGAGGGCTTCAGCCACGTCGGTCGACGCGTTGGCCCCGAGCCGAGCCACAGGCGGCTCCGATGGCGCGTCGGCAGCCGCCGGCGATGTGAGCGGAGCGGGCGCCGGCGTCACCGGTGCACGCTCGGATGAAACCGTCGATGGGACAACCGCGGTCGCAGGTCGTGTCTCTGCGCGGGCGATGGACGTCGGATGATTGGAGCTCGGCACGACTGGGATCGATGCGGTCGACGCGCCATGGACGCTGGCCGCAACGCGATTCGGAACGTACGGCGGCACCGCAGGTTGCGCCACTTTGCTGGGCGTTGTCGGCCGCGCCGGTTGTGCGGGAAGCGGCAAAGCTGCAACGCTCTTTTGCTTCTTGCCGTTGGCGTTTGCGATCTTCGGCGGCGGTGACGCTTTTTTTGCGGCAGCGGGGACAACGGGCACCTGAGCCGTTGCCATGGGGGTTTCATTTGCGATACTCGACTGCGGAGAGGGAATTGCGGGCGCGGCACGGGCAATCGTCGCCGTTGCGATCGGGGGCGGCGCTTCAACAGCCGGCTTCGCTGCCGCGGCCGGCAGCGGCGTTTCAACAGCGGGCTTCGCTGCCGCGGCCGGCAGCGGCGTTTCAACAGCGGGTTTCGCTGCCGCAGCAGGCAGCGGCGCTTCAACCGCAGGCGGCGCTGTCGCGATCGACGATGCGGGTGTGGTTGAGTGCGGCCGCAATTCGCCGGCCCATGCCCACGCGCGATCCAGCGCCGCGCGAGACGCGTCGGGGAACAACATGAGTGCCGCAAGAGCGCCCAGCGCAACGACGATTATCAATACGGCAGCGCGCGGCGGACGCGCGATCCGGACCGGACGCGCGTTTACACGCGCCGCATCTTCGCGCCGGGGGATGATCACTGGAACGCCCGTGTCACGACTCGAATCGATCGTTACCCGGGGATCCACGCCGCGCGCCTGCGGTGACACGAAGACCCGAATCGACGGCGCGAGTCGCGTCATCGGGGTCAACGGGGACGCGGCCGTGGGGACGACGTCGACGTCGCGGGCGAGCATCCAACCCACTGCTAGGGACGCGGCGAGATCGCGTTCGCGCAAGCGCACGCTCGCGGTGTTGATCAATGCGGCGTGTGGAAGCGCGTGGTTGGCTTCGCGATCGTGATGATCGCGCAGCGACAGAATGAGCGCCTTCGCGGCATCGTAGCGCTCGGCAGTCCAACCGGTGCCGGCCGTACCATCGACGGCAATTTCGTCCGGCAAATAGCGCTTCAGCATCGCCGCGAGGCTGTACATGTCGCAGCGCCAGTCGAGTGCGCATGTCAGCCGCAAGTCGCCGCCGCGTCCTTCCTCGAGCGCCTTCAACAATCGCGGCGATTGGTAGTCGTAATCGCGCTGCCATCCGATCGGCAGTGGATGCGCGAGCGCCTCGCCCGACACCAGCGAGAACGCAAAGTCGATCAGCGCGAGCTGCGTGAATACCGGATGTAGGCGCGCGTCGGGCGCATCGGGGTCGAAGTGGGCGGGTCCGAGCGGAATGCAGACGTTGTCGCCTTTGACATCCAGGTGAACGAGTTCGAGCTGGTGGATCTTTTTCAACGCGACGAGCGAATGATGTGCAAGCGCCCACCAGTGCGCGCAATCCTCGAACGCATGGCGATAGATGCGGCCGTCGCGGTTGAGCGGCAGCAACGTCGCCCACTGGTCGACGGTGGCGCCCGCGTCGTACGTTTGAACAAGTTGCGTTCCGGCGATCGACCCCCGATCGAATTGCACGACGTCCGGCACGCAATCGATGCCGTGACCGATGAGGCGCGCAAGAATGCGCCATTCGCGTTCGGTCCAATGCGCGAAATTGCCGTCGTTCGTATTGAGGAACCGCTTCGTGTAACGCCGCCGCTCGCCAGGACCGACAGCCTCGCGAAACACTTCGACGTGCTCGCCGGTCACCATTTTCAGGCGCCCGCGGCCGAACACACGATCGATTTGCATCGGCGTCATCGCGGCGTCATCCAGGCAAGACGCCGGATCGGCCTGCGATGCACGACCAGCAGCGTGGCGTCGTCGTCGCGGCTGTGCGAGCGCGCGAGCGCAAGGAGGCGCTCGCAGCCGCGCGCGAGCGCCTGATGCGATCGCAGCAGCGTGCCGATCTCGGCCGCGTCGACGTGACGGTGCAGCCCGTCGCTGCACAACAGCAGCATCTCTCCCTCACCCAGATCGACAGGCATGACGTTGGGCGCCACCACTGCGCCGTTGCCGACCATTCGCGCCGGGTCGTGCGGCGAGCCGCCGTGCGGAGGATGCTCACCGAGGCGCTCATAGGTATCGTCGCGGGTCAGAAGCTCGGCGGGATCCGAGGTGTTCGCATGCACGCGATAGGCCCGGCAATCGCCGACCCACGCGATCAGCCAATTCGCGGCCGATGGGCCGGCGCTCGCGCAAAGGGCGACCGTCGCCGCACCTGCGTAAGCGGTTTCGCGGGCGATGTCGCGACGCAACTCCCGGTCTGCGTCGAGCAGCGCCGACTCGATCGCGCCCGCATCGACGATGCGGCGATCGAGAACCGCATGAAGGCGTCGCACGAGCTCACGACTCGCCCATGACGCCATCGCGCCGCCGCCGACGCCGTCCGCAACGACATAGAGATCCGCAGCCCGGTCGAGCGGACTGTAGGCATCCTCGTTGACCGCATGGCGCTGGCTGCAATCGGAGGCGGCGGCGACTTCCATTTCGCCGGACCGTGACGCAAATCTGCGCTGCTCGACGACGATCGAGCGCGCGTACGGCATAACGTCGCGACGCGAAGACATTTCCGGTTCCCGCGGTGTGATCAAATCCATCGAGCGCTCGTCGATCTCTTGATGACGATCATCCTCGACGCGACAGCAACAGCGTGCACTCCGACTCTTTTCCGGACGCGCTGCCCAATATCATCGGCTCGCCGACGCGCCAACGAAATCGCGCGCCCGTCGCATGCGCGATGCCCGCGATCTTGACGCCGTTGTCGCCATGCACGATCACGTCGGCGCCCGATTCGTCGATTTTCTCGATGTCGACATGATGTCCCGACACGTCTTCGTGCGCCCAGTCGATGACGAACGCTTGACTCCTCGAGCGGCCGATGCCGAACGGAAGCGGCGCGACCGGAAGCTCGATCGTGCGCTCGCCCGACGCCATTTGCACGGTCACCATCATGCCGCTGCCGCGCCGTCGCGCGACGACGATCGGCGTCGACGGCGTCATTGGCGCATGGACGGCCGGCGCGATGGGCGTCGCGGGTGCAGCGACCTCGCTGCGCGATCGAATGGCGAGTTGCGGATAGTGCGCAGGGTCGCCGCGGGCAACGGCGGAGAGCACGATGCGCGCGCCCGCGACGACCTCGATCGCCGCCTGTCCCGAACGGGACGTCTGCGCGCCGCTTCGTCCCAGAACCTTGTTCGCCGATTCGACGCGAATACCGTTCGTCGAACCGCCGTCGGTCACCCACCAGGCGCCCTGGTCGAACCAGACCTCGCAATGACGCCGACTCGCGTATTCGCCGTTGACGACGATGTCCGAGCTTTCGCCGCTACCGACGACGTAACGCCGGCCCGGCGCGATCGAGGGCAACGTCACATGGCGACTGCCATTCGCATCGTCGATTTCCACTTCGAGTGTTCGGCCAGCAAGCGGCGTGCGCGGAATGGGCAATCCCGGGGCCTTCTCGATCGGGGCGACGCCCATGCCCTGCTCCGACCAGCGTCCCTTCAGGCTGACTTGATACGGCTGAGCGCCGGCGCGCGGCTCGCCGCGGCGGAGCTCGGCCAACAATTCACCATAGGCTTCGTCCGCGGCAGCATCGGCATCGTCCTTCGCAACGTTCAGTCCGGCGAAATGCGCCAGATCGATCGCGCTCGCATTGGGCAACCGGCCGATCACTTCTTTCGCGAGGTACTGCTTGATCTGCTCGGGCTTGAACTCGCGCACGAACCGCTGGAAAAGATCGCGCGCCTGATCGTCGCCGGCACAATCGACGGCGATCGACGTCAGCAGATAGCGATCCTTCTCCGCGATCGCGAGATGCATGCGGACGTGGCTCGCGACGAAATGCTCGAGCTCCTGCCGCATGGCCGCGACGAGCGGAGCGTACGCGCCCAGATGCTGCTGCGAGCCCGACAACGCATCGTGCTTGCCGCCGCCTCGAATATTCGGCGTCCGCTGATCGCGCGTGCGCCGCATCACCGCTTCGCCGAACGGCGTCGCGCGCGGCGGTAGATCGACGCGTGTGAACAGACGGTTGACCCGATTGATGACCCATCCCTTGATTGCCATGTCGTCAACTCCGATAAGCGATCACCATCGTCGCAAGCGGCCCGCGCGCGGCCAGATGACGCAAGCGCGGTGCGACCGGCAGGCCGTAGCCATGCGACAGGCGCTCGACGAATTGCCCCCACGCCGGCTGGATCGCTTCGCCGGCGTCGATGCGCGGCTTCAACGCCGGCAGCGACAGATCGATCTGAACCAGAATGCGCGAAACATCGCCGACCTGGATGATCGCGCGGCGGAACGTGTCTTCCATGTCCTGCAGACACAACGTGAACGGCCCGTCGAACGTCCACACGAGCGGCGCCTCGATCCGTGCATCGCGCATTCTCGAGGAACGTGGACCGCGGTGGCCGTTTCGCATGGACTTTGCCGTCCTCATTTGCCATCCCCCGCAAGAAACCCCGTGTGACGCGCGGCGATCTGCAGCGCGATTTCCGCGGCCGGATTCGGCCCGAGGTCGCCCGCACCGTGAATCCGCCCCGTATCCGCGAGCCAGTTGCGTTCGGTAAGTACGCCGATCACCTTTGTCCAATGCGCATCGTTCCGGTCGGTACGATACGCCGCGGCATACCATTTGTACGGACGAAGCGGTCCGCACGCGCTGTGATCGCCGACATTCTTGCCTGCGGAGCCCTTGCACAGCTGCGCAATCTCGCCGAGCGAGCGACCGTCGTTGGGAAAAGTCGGCGTCCCCGTCTTGCCGGCGATCCAATCGATTTCGCGGCACGCCTTCGGGTCGAGGACTTGCTCGCAGGCGAGGCGCGCGGTTCCGGCGCGGTGGCTGTATGACAGTCCGCTCAGAATAATCTGCGCCGCTTCCGGCGCAATTCGGTTCGGCTCGGGCGCGGCGAGACTCCACCGCAGCACGGCCGGCGCGAGCCGAGCGGCATCGGCGGGTCCGACGCCTCGCAGTGCGTGAACGAGATGCGGCTTCTCGATCGTCGTCTGGCCGTTCGCGGCGCTGGCGAGCGATGCCATCATGCCGGCGACGCCGAGCGCGCTCGAGCGTGCCTGGCCTTGCCCCCATCCTTCGGCGACGACGTCGACGATCGTGCCGCGGCATTTCTCCCAATCGTCGCCTGTCAATCGTTTGCCGTCGGCACCGGCCGCGCAGCGTTGCACCTTGGCGATGTCGAGTTGCATCGGCGCGCGCAGATGCAGCGGCGCACCGAGCTTGAGGCCGACAGGCTCGACCAGCAAGCGCCCGTACGGAACGCGCAGCGCAAGCGGCGTGACGACGCCCGATTCGTCGCTCGCATCGACCGCGCGACCGAATAGCAGATCGCGCTTGCCGCAATCGTCGGCGGCTTGCGTGCATCCGCCGTTCCAGCCGAATGCGAATGCCGACGCTTGAATTTCCCACGGGCGCCGGCAATCGACGAATCCGCGATCGGCGCAGAACATCCGATCGAGGAAGCGCGCGGAGTTCGAGCGCATCAATTGCCCGCGTAGCGTATCGAGCGCCGGGATCGTGCCGCGCGCGAGATCCGCTCGTTCAGCGGCCATCCAACGCGCGCCGACGATCGGATCGGAAAGAAACGCCGCAGCCATGATCGGCTTGATGATCGACGCGGGCATCGCATCGTGGAACACCGCCGGATTGAGCAGCGCATCGGGACGGTAGCGAATCGGATAGGGAAGCCGCTTGTCGCAACGCGCCTCGCGTCCCGGGCCGTCGTATTCCTGTCGCGTGCACGGCGAAAGCGCGCCGGCGAGCGCCTCGATGCGGCCGCTCGCGACATCGATGATGGCGACGGCCGCCATGCGCACGACCGCGTGTTCGAGCATGCGGTGACCGATCGCGTGCGCGCTCTCGTCTTCCTTGCGCTGTAACCGAAGCGTCCGGCACACATCCTGGCGTCCGGTGTAGCAGGCGACGGTCCGCTGCGCGAGCGCCTGCGCAGCGGGATCGATCGTCACGTCGATCGAAAATCCGACGTCGACCGGCGCGCCGCGCACGTCGATGCGATTCGGACCGAAACGGTAGGCGGTTGGCAGCGCGCTTACCGTCGACGGCGCTTCCGTATAGAGCCGATACAACGCGCCGCTCGGCCGCGTCAACGACGACAGCGGTTGGAGCATCGCGCCGAGCGATGGGGGGACGCTCCAGCGGGGATCATCCGCGGGAATCGCGTCGTTTGCTTCGCCGGCAATGGGCAGCGGCGCATGGGTTTCGCGATCGTCGCCCGCTTGACCTGACATCGCGCCGCTCGCGCACAATTCGGCATCCGATCGACGCGCCGCCGTGACGAAGTAAGCCGGCAACGCTGCGTCGCCATGCGTCGCGTTGCCGAGGTACACGCACCCCGGCAAGCCGATCCAGGGATTGCCGCGGGCAATCTGTTTGGCCGAGATCTCCACATATTGCTCGGCCCGCCAGGTCGCGAGCGTGCGCTCGACGACCGTTCCGCGCCATGCGAGGGCTGTCAGCATTCGCCCGTCGCCCCGCGCGAGCATGGCGACCGCGCCGGCGATGTCGGCGCACTGCACGATGAATTTCCGCCCGGGGTATTCGGGTGTCTCGACAGGGCTCTGCAACGTCGAGCGCAGCGCGTCGAACCAGCGCGACGCATCGAAGCCGACGGTATCGGTCACGCGCCGCTTCGTCCCGCTGCTGAAGCGCAGTAGCGCCGCATCGACCGCGTCGATTTCGGCCGCCAGTTTTTGCGCGGGCGAAAGTTGCGTTGCCGACGATGGCGCGATCATCTGGCGCAAGCGTTGCAGCGGACCGAGGCGACCGTCCCATTCGCGCTGACAGGAGGGGACCCCGGCCAGCAGCGCATCGGCCGTCGGCAATGCTGCGCGCACCCGATCGCGACGCACGATGGCGCGCTCGAACGTCTGCAGCGCAGCGACCTGGCGCACGCTGATGTAGCGATCGCTGCTGCGCCGTGCACTGGGATCCGACGGCCGCACCTCCACGACGAACAAGAGCACGGCGAGCAGCACGGGGACGACGGCAACGCTTGCGGCAATCGCCAGCTCCAGCAACGTGACGG
>DASXPO010000219.1:0-32722 GCA_036493535.1 Casimicrobiaceae bacterium | reverse complement strand
GCGGCCAAGTTGTTCGGCGAACGCTTGAAAGATCCGCGTCGCGCACGCGATGCCAACGATCGCTTGATTCCCGACGTCGCCGGTGACGGCGTTGCGCGTGCCGACGTCATCATCGAAGCGATTTTCGAAAACCTGGACGCGAAGCGCAGCCTCTTCGCTGCGCTCGAGAAAAAAGCGAAGCCCGGCGCCGTGCTCGCGACGAACACGTCGAGCATTCCACTCGAGGACATCGCTGCGCCGTTGGCGGACCCGTCGCGGCTCGTCGGATTGCACTTCTTCAATCCCGTGCCGCGCATGATGCTGGTCGAGGTGGTCGCTGGACAAACGACGCAGCCCGATCTCGTCGCGCGCGGCGCCGCGTTCGTGCGCCAAATCGACAAGCTGCCGCTGCCGGTGAAAAGCGCGCCGGGCTTTCTCGTCAATCGCGTCCTCGCGCCCTATCTGATGACGGCGATGCGCTGTGTCGACGAAGGTATTGCGCCGGAGACGGTCGACGAGGCGGCGGTCGCGTTCGGGATGCCGATGGGTCCGATCGAATTGGCCGATACGGTCGGCCTCGACATCTGCATGGCAGTGGGTGCGATGCTCGATCCGAATGCGGCCCCGCCGGCGAGACTCAAGACCCTGATCGATGCCGGCAAGCTCGGGAAGAAAACGGGACAGGGCTTTTACACCTGGACCAGCGGCAAAGCACAGAAACAGCCGGCGGCCGCGGTGCCGACGGGACTCGCACAGCGTCTCATCGAGCCGTATGTGTCGGAAGCGAGGTCCGCGCTTGCCGACCATATCGTCGCCGATGCGGATTTGGTCGATGCCGGCGCGGTCTTTGGCACGGGGTTCGCGCCGTTTCGCGGCGGACCGCTGCAATACGCGCGGTCGCTCACGGCGCAGAACGTCGTCCCGAGGAGCATGGGCGATGAGCACCCCTCTTTAGGGCAGTGAAAGCGCCGGATTGAAGTCGCAGTAGCCCCTTCAATTCACTCCGGGCTGATTCTCCTGGTGTACGATTTCGCCGCGATCCGCGAGGATGACGCGTGACGAGGAGGGAGCGTGGAAAAGATTTGGCTCGCGAGCTATCCCAAAGGGGTTCCCGCCGAGATCGACGTGAACGAATACGCGTCGGTGCGCGAGGTGTTCGAGGAGAGCTGCAGCAAGTTCGCGACGCGACCCGCGTTCACGTGCATGGGGAGGACGCTCGCCTTCAGCGAGCTCGACACACTATCGGCCGCATTCGGCGCGTATCTGCAGGGCGCGGGTTGCAAACCGGGCACCCGGGTCGCGCTGATGATGCCGAACATCCTGCAGTATCCGGTCTGCCTTTTCGGTGTCCTGCGCGCGGGTTGCACGGTCGTCAACGTCAATCCGCTGTACACGCCGCGCGAGCTCGAGCACCAGCTTTCGGATTCCGGCGCCGAAGTCATCGTTGTCGTGGAAAACTTCGCGCATACGCTCCAGGAGGTCGTCGGGCAGACGAAGGTTCGTACCATCATAGTCACCTCGATCGGCGAGCTGCTCGGATTCAAGGGACTGATCGTCGACTTCGTGTTGCGTCACGTCAAAAAGATGGTGCGCTCTTTTGCGATTCCCGGATCGATTCGGCTCTCCGATGCGCTTGCCGACGGACGCAAGCGCACGCTCAGCCGCGTGTCGATCGGCCACGACGACATTGCGTTTCTGCAGTACACCGGAGGAACGACGGGCGTTGCGAAGGGCGCGATGCTTCTCCATCGCAACATCATCGCCAACCTGCTTCAGGCCCGGGCGTGGCTCTTGCCTTTCATGGAGGCCGAGCGGCGCGAAGTCGTGATCACGCCGCTGCCGCTCTATCACATCTTCTCGCTGACGGCGAACTGCCTCGTATTCATGACCTGCGGCGGCGAAAACGTGCTGATTCCTAATCCGCGCGACATTCCGGGATTTGTGAAGGAGATGAGCAAGTTCCGTTTTACGGCGTTCACCGGAGTCAATACGCTGTTCAACGCGCTCCTCAACAGCGCGGACTTCGCGACGCTCGACTTTTCGTCGCTGCGTCTCACATTGGGCGGCGGAATGGCGGTGCAGGAAGCCGTGGCGCTGCGCTGGAAGGAAGTGACGGGATCGCCGCTCATCGAGGCCTACGGATTGACCGAGACGTCGCCGGCCGCGACGATCAACCCGCTCGATCTACCAGCGTACAACGGCGCCATCGGTTTGCCGATCTCGTCGACGGAGGCCGAGCTTCGCGATGACGCCGGCAAAGCCGTGCCGCTGGGTCAGCCCGGCGAGCTTTGCATTCGCGGTCCGCAAGTGATGGCCGGATATTGGCAGCGACCGGACGAAACGGCGAAGGTCATCGACAAGGACGGCTGGCTCGCGACCGGCGACGTCGGCGTCATGGACGAGCACGGTTATATTCGAATCGTCGACCGCAAAAAGGACATGATCCTCGTATCGGGATTCAACGTTTATCCGAACGAGATCGAGGCTGTGCTCGCGATGAACCCCGGAGTGCTCGAATGCGCGGCCGTCGGCGTACCGGACAAAAAATCGGGCGAGGCGGTCAAGCTCTACGTCGTCAAAAAGGATCCGGGCCTCACCGCGGATGCGCTGCTCCAGTATTGCCGCGAAAACATGACCGGGTACAAATGTCCGCGCGAAGTCGAGTTCCGCAACGAGTTGCCGAAATCGAACGTCGGCAAGATACTGCGTCGCGAATTGCGCGACGAGGCGCGAAAAAAAGCAGCCGCGACCGCATGAGCGCGCAGGGACGCCCCAAGCGCGAATTGCGCCGGAGCGCGAGGCGCGGAGGGCAATCCAATTGAGCGATACCACCACTCTGCCGCGCGGACAACCGGTGCTGCGCGTCGTGCCGATGCCGGCCGATGCGAATTTCCACGGCGACATTTTCGGCGGCTGGATCATGTCGCATGTCGACATCGCGGGTGCGATTCCCGCGTCGCGCCGCGCCCGCGGCCGTGTCGCCACGATCGCCGTCAATTCGTTCCTCTTCAAGGAGCCGGTGTTGATCGGCGATGTCGTATCGCTGTTTGCCGAGATCACGCGCGTCGGGCGCACGTCGATCACCGTCGCCGTCGAGGTGTACGCCGAGCGCAATCCCGGCAAGGAAATTACCGTGAAAGTGACCGAGGCGAGCCTTACCTACGTCGCCGTGGGGCCCGATCGAAAGCCGCGTGAGGTCCCGCCGGCTTGACGCACTGCGTCAGAGCAGTTGGCAGAGTGTGCCGCGACGGCCACACCCCTCCGGAAAACGCGGCCGATCGGGGCCGTCGACACGCGAATTCGCAGAACGTCGGTGTATAGTGAATCGGCCTGATATGTCGAGGAAAAAAACTATAGCAACGAACGCCCTCGAGCGATCCGCGTGAACGCCGTCGCCATGCTCAAAAAACCAGAGGAGATCATCGAATGACCACGACACCTTTTCGCCGCTCGCCCGTTGCGGTGGCGCTGGCCGCGATGTCGATCGCGCTGGCACCTGGATTCGTGCGGGGTGCGGGCTTTGCGCTGCAAGAGCAGAACGCGAGCGGTCTCGGACATGCCTACGCCGGCGGCGCCGCAGCGGCGGAGGATGTGAGCACGATCTTCTACAATCCTGCCGGGCTCGTGCGCCTGAAATCGATGCAATTCGTCGTCGCGGCGAATGCCATTTGCCCGTCGACGAAATTTCATGACAGTGGCTCGTCCCAGGCCGCATTCGGCCAGCCGCTCGGCGGCACCGGCGGCGATGCGGGAAGCTGCGCGGGCGTCCCCAATCTGTACTTCGGCGTGCCGTTTACCGACAAATGGTCGTTCGGCATCGGCGTTAACGTGCCGTTTGGATTGAAAACCGAATACGACTCCGATTGGCTCGGACGCTTTCAGGCGGTCCAATCCAAAGTCGAGACGTACAACATAAATCCCGTGCTCTCGTGGGAGCCGACGAAAAATCTGACGGTCGGCGCGGGCGTCAGTTACCAGCATCTCAAGGCCACGCTGACGAGCCAGGTGAACTATGCGGGGGCTTATGCGAACGGAGTGCAGACCGCCGTCGCCGCGAACCCCGCTCTCGCGCCCTTCGCCTCCACGCTCGCCGCGTCGGCTGCCGGGCTCGAGTCGAGCGGACGCGTAACCGGCGACGATGGCAGCTGGGGATGGAATGTCGGCGTGCTGTGGCAAGCGACGCCGGAGACCCGCTTCGGCGCCGCATACCGGTCGCATATCAGTTATACCGTCGTTGGCAACGCGAGCTTCGACAATCCGACGGCGGTCGCTACGCTGCCTCCTCAGTTGGCCCCGACCGGCGCTTTAATCCTGAACGGCGTCAACGCGCAACTCTACGACGGCAGCGTGCAGCTCAAGCTCCGGTTGCCCGATACGGCGAACGTTTCGATCTTCCATCAATTCGATAACAAGTGGGATTTGATGGCCGACGTCCAGTACACGGGCTGGAGCAGTTTCAAAGAACTGAACGTCGTGCGCACGAGCGGCGCCGCGTCGGGTGACACGCTGTCGAACCCACCGAACACGCCTACGCCGGAGAATTTCCGGAGCACGTGGCGAGTTTCCGGCGGCGCGAACTATCGTTACACCGACAAGTGGACTTGGCGCGGTGGCATCGCCTGGGATCAGTCGCCGGTGAACAATACCGACCGAACGCCGCGTCTGCCCGACAACGATCGCTTCTGGCTCGCATTCGGCGCGCAGTACAAGCTCAACGACAATTGGGCGTTCGACGCAGCCTATGCGTACATCTGGGTCCGCGATGCGTCGATCAACCAGAACGCCGGAAACACGGCCGCAAACGGCTTGATCAACGGCACGTACAAAGCGAACGTCAACATAGTCGGTCTGCAGGTCACGTACACGGCGAAATAGCCTCTCGTTTCATCTCCGGACGCCGCGGGCAGGAAACCTGCGGCGTCCTCGTTTTGGAGGACGAACACGAATGATGAGACGCCTCACGAGCGCAACGATCGCGTGCGCGATGTGCTCGATCGCGTTAGCCGCGGAGGTCGGCGGCATCAAGGTCGACGACAAGACCAGCATCGGCGGTCAGGAGCTTATCCTGAACGGTGCGGGGATTCGAACTCGCGCGATGTTCAAGGTCTACGTCGGTAGCCTTTATTTACCCGCGAAAGCATCGACGATCGCCGCCGTCCTGGCCAAGGGACCGCGGCGAATTCAACTGAATCTATTGCGCGACCTATCGGGCGATCAACTCGCCGACGCGGTGAACGACGGCATGAAGGAAAGCAATCCGCCCGCCGATGTCGAAGCGGTGAAGGCGCAAACCGACCAGTTCATCGCGATCTTGAAATCGATGGGCGCATTCAAGGAAGGCAACGTCATCACGCTCGACTTCATCGATGGCGCGACGAAGCTCGGTTTGAACGGCGCCGCGAAAGGAAGCGTCCCCGGTGAAGCGTTCAATCGGGCACTGACGCGCATTTGGGTGGGCGATAAGCCCGTGCAAAGCGACCTGCGCAAAGCGATGCTCGGCGGCTGAAGCGCTTTGTCGGATTTCTGGTCTTCTTGCGGGTATCGGTTACTTGTCGTAGGTGCGGACGGGCGGCTCACGCTCACCGACGATTTTCTTCGTGCGCATTTGCTGCGCCCCGAGCTCGCGCCGATTCCCGCATCGTCGCCCGCGGAACTTGCGCTCCATGACGCGTTGCTCGCGTCGCCTCGCCGCGCGGTCGCGGAGCCGGAGATCGCGGCGATCGACGACGGCGACGCGCGCGACAATTATCGAATCTGGCTCAATCTCCGTGCGCGATTGTTGAGCGCGGGATCGCTGGAGGCCGCCTACGCGGGACTTTTTCGCGGCGACGTCGACGTACCGCCGCTTTTCGTCCATCAGCTGACGCAAATCATCGTCCGGCACATCTTGGGCGAGGATGCCGACCCGCTCGAGGCACGCGCCGGCGAAATGCTGTTCCGAACGCAAAAGATCGCCGTGCGCGAGGACGGCACCGTGGTGGCCGCGGACGAGGCGACGGTCGAAACGTACGCGACGAGCGGGGGATTCGGCTCCCTCGGGGAATTGCTGAGCCGGAACAAGACGCCGGTCCGATCGGTCGAATTGGACGTCCTGGACCGCGACCGCTCTGAGCAGTATTGGGAACGGGACGAGCGCTTCGATTTTGCCTTCAATCTGAACCTCGGCCAGCCCGGGCTGGATGCGTTGACGCGCGTCCTGGAAAAATGGATCGCGCATTTCCTGGCGGTGCAGGTGACGATTCGAGCACAGCGCGAAATCGACGACACGAAATGGGTTTGGCACGTCGGACTCGATGCCGAAGCAACCGCGCTTTTGAACGATCTGTACAATCGCGTCGACGTCGACGAGGAGCGACTGCGGCGGCTCCTGTGCCTGTTCCAGCTCGACTTTTCCGACCCGTCCGCGATGCGGACCGCGATCGCGGGGCGTCCCGTTTATCTCGCGATGGCAATGGATGCCGACAATCGACTGAAGCTCAAACCGCAGAACCTGTTGCTGAACCTTCCGCTCTCTCGTACGCAATGAAATGAACGCGGTTCTACGATTCAATCGCTACGCGATCGCGGCGGCGTTTTTTTTCGTCGCCGTGTCGGTGCGCTCGCAAGCTCCCACTCCCGATTCGACGGAGTCGGCGCAGAAGCCAACGACGCTTCCGCTCACGATCGAATCGCTGGCCTGGCTCGAGGGCTGCTGGCGTGGCGCCGTCAATCAACGTGAATTTCGCGAGTATTGGCTTCCGCTCCAAGGCAGCATGCTGGTCGGCGCCGGCCATACGGTGATGCAAGACAAGACGCAGGACTACGACTACATGCGCGTCGAGGTGCGTCCCGACGGCATCTATTACGTCGTCGCGCCCTCCGGGAAGCCCGAGACGTCGTTCAAGTTGGCGGCGATCGTCGACGACGGGCACGGCACCGAGTTCTCCTTCGCGAAAGACGGGACCGAGTTTCCGCAACGGATCGTCTATCGCCGCGGGTCCGAAGGTTGGCTCTATGCGACCGTCGAGGGCAAGTTGAACGGCGAGGATCGCAAAGTCACGTATCCGATGCGCCGGATCGTCTGTGAAAGCGGTGAGCTGATCCACAAATGAAGGCCAAACGATGGCCGAGGGTGTAGAGCCGAAAAGCCTCGCGCTCGAAACGTTTGAGCGGCTTCTGGCCGCGGGCAAGGACAGTGCGCTCCTGCGCTTCTCCCTCGGCACTGAATATCTGAAGGCGGGAAGTCCCGACGTTGCCGTCGTGCATCTCGCGCGCGCAGTGGCGCACGACGCCGATTACACCGCCGCGTGGAAAGTCCTCGGCAAAGCGCTCGTCGCAGCCGGAAGGCACGACGAAGCCATCGCGGCGTATCGGGACGGCATCGAGGCGGCGAAGCGCAAAGGCGACCGACAGGCCGAGAAGGAGATGGGCGTGTTCTTGCGCCGGCTGGAACAGGCGCGCGGCTAGCGGCGCTGCGCCTCGACGATCACCTCGCGCAATTTCCCGCTTCGCGCATCGGGCACTGGCGGACCGCGATCCAGCACGATACGGACGTTGTCGAGCGATTGCGCGGCCAGATAGCGTTGCAGCGCACTTTCGGCTGCCCGCCATACGCGTTGGCGGCGCGTTCTACTGCAAGGCGTCAAGCGAAGGCTCAAGCATGACGGTCCTTGTTGCACGATCTGAAAATGATGAACGGCAGCCGCCTCCTCGACGACCGTCGTCAGCGCGAGCGGCACCAGGTTCACGACGCTGCCGTCCGCTTTGCTGAGCGATACGACATCGTCACAGCGACCCTCGACTTCGATCGCCGGCAACGGGCTCCCGCAGCGGCAGGGCTCGGGATTCATGAGGACGCTGTCGCCCAAGTCGTAGCGAATGATCGGTTGAACGCGATTCGCCAGATTGGTGAGCAAGACCGTGTGGGACGACGCCCCCGGAAGCGTCGGCCGGTAATCGGCATCGACCGGCTCCAGGACCACCCAATCGGCGTTGACGTGCAACGCGCGCTCGCTGCAACTGAACGCAATGCTCATGCACTCCGACGAGCCGTATTCGTTGATGAGCGCGCAGCCGAATGCGCGCTCGATCGCTTCGAAAGCCGCCGGCGCCAGGTATTCGCCGCCCGACCAAATGCAGGAAGGCGCGATGCGGAGGCGCTCCGCGCTTCGCTCGTCGGCAAGCTGCGCGAGCATCGTCGGATAGCTCGCCAGAAACGCCGGTTGATAGGCGTTCAGCTCCGCAGTGATTTTCGCTACCGGATCCATCACCGAGAAGGCACGCGCGTTCGGCCAGGGGCGGCCGCGACACATGCGCTGCCATGACGCGATACTCGCGAAGTGGTCCCCGACGGCGGCGATCAAGGCAGCGCGCGCGCCGTGCGCGACCACGCCCTGCGCGTAGCGGCCCGCGAGATCGGCGTGAGCCAATTGCACGGCCACGAGCGCATCGTAGGTAGCGAGCGCGAGCGCGTCCTGCAGGAAGATACCCGGCTCCCCCGTGCTGCCGGAACTTTTCCAGACGATGTAGCGATCGAGGAAGCGCGCGCCGATGTGCGCGCGATCGGCGAGAAACGCATCGACGCGATCGCGACTCACGGCCCGATCGGTCGACCAGGAATCGAAATGCGCCATCAGATCGCGCTTGGTGACGATCGGTAACTCGGAGAGCTCGAGATTTCGTTGCGGCAAGGCGCGCCAGTGACGGGAGTAGAACGGCGAATGCTTGCGCGCGAAGCCGGCGAGATTCGAGAAGCGCGATGCGCGGGCGGCGCCGATCGCATCGCGACCGCTCGTCCGGGTCCACCAGATCTCGGACATCCGACCGAACCATGTCCACCACGAGAGCGCCGATCGCGCGTCGTCCCAAGGCGCCCGATTCACGATAAGCCCCGTCAAGCGATCTGGAGCACCGCGGCGCCGGTCAGGGTTCCGTCGCGAAGCGCGGCCAGTGCCGAATTGGCCGATGCGAGCGGAAATGGCACGACGTGCGTGCGGATCGATGCCTTCTGTGCGATGTCGATGAAGGCGACGCCGTCGCTGCGTGTCAAATTCGCCACTGACCGAATTTGCCGTTCTCCCCACAGGATTTCGTAGGGAAATCGCGGAATATCCGTCATGTGGATGCCGGCGCAAACGACTGTTCCACCTTTTGCCACGTCGCGCAGCGCCTTCGGCACCAATTCTCCAACGGGCGCGAACAGCAACGCGGCGTCGAGCGCAATGGGCGCCGGCTCGTCGCTGCCGCCCGCCCACGTCGCGCCAAGCTTGCGCGCGAAGCGCTGCCCTTCGACATCCGCGGGTCGAGTAAAAGCATAGATTTCGCGCCCTTGATATCGGCGAGCTGCGCGACGATATGCGCCGCGGCGCCAAATCCATAAATGCCGATCCGCTTGCCGTCACCGGCGAAACGCAACGCCCGGTAGCCGATCAGGCCGGCGCATAACCAAGGGGCGAGCTCGATGTCCGGCAGGTCCGCCGGCAACCGGAAGCAATAACGGCTGTCCGCGCGCGCATACTCGGCGTAACCACCATCGATCGTATAACCGGTGAAGCGCGCGAAGTCGCACAGATTTTCGCGCTCCGATCGGCAGTACGCGCACGTGCCGCACGTGTAGCCGAGCCACGGAACGCCGACGCGATCACCGATGCGAAACGCGTCGACTCCCTCGCCGAGCTCGATGATCGTCCCTACGATCTCGTGGCCCGGAATGATCGGCCGCTTGGCATTCGGCAATTCGCCATCGGCCACGTGCAAATCGGTCCGGCACACGCCGCAGGCTGCGACCTTGACGAGCACCTCGCCGCGTCGTGGACGCGGCGCTTCGACCCGCGTCAACTCCAAGGCAGTATGCGGAAACCGCAGAAGCATCGCCTCCATGCCGGCTCCAATGGCGTCGCGCCGAACCGAGATCTAATGCTACCGTGTTGGACCGCGTCAATGCCCGTGAATTGCCTCGCCGCGCGCGATCGCGAGAGGGTGGAGCGGGTGATGCGAGCCTTGTCGTCATAGTCCTTATGCATTGCTGCGCTCGTCATCTACGGCGCCTTGCCGGTTCGAATCCCGAAAGGGAAGTACGCCGGACGCCACCGGACGAGGCCCCTTGGCGAGCGGGACGAGCCCGACGAGCGCCCACCCGTGCTTCGGCCCGTCGAGCATGAAGAACAAGCTCAGGACAGCAAGTCCAACGCGCGCGGCTTGGCGAAAAGGCGACCGCGGCTCTATGCTTGCGCCGGCGCCGCACGATGGGTTCGGGACGATTTTTTGACCTCATGAATTTCCAGCCTGCAAGAATGTGGTGGACGATTGGCGGTCCGGTCGTGGGATTGCTCACTTTCACCGTCGTGCTTGCGCTCGCGACGGGACTCCTCGGCTGGTATCCGGCAGAAATCTGGGGAGTTGCGATCGGTTTGGGCGTCGCGGTCGCGGCGTTCGCAGCGTTCCTGCTGCTGCGACAGGGCTACGAGCGGCAGGCGGTGGCCACTGCTCTGCACAACGTCGAGGTTCGCGCCGGCGGCATCGTCGACTCCGCGATGGACCCGATCGTCACCGTCGACGACACGCAGAGCATCGTGCGCTTCAACGCCGCCGCCGAGCGCGTCTTCGGCTGGCCGCGCGATGCGATGATCGGTCAGCCGCTGGACCGCCTGATTCCCGGCCGGTTCCAGCCCATGCATACAGAGCATATCGAGCGCTTCGGCGCAACCGGGACGACATCGCGCCGGATGGGCGGCCGCAGCGCGCTTGCTGCGTTGCGAGCAAGCGGCGAGGAGTTCCCGATCGAGGCGTCGATCTCGCAGCACGTCGAAAACGGACGGAAGCTGTTCACCGTCATCCTGCGCGACATCACCGAACGCATGCAGGCCGAGACACTGCTCGCGCGGAGCGAGGCGCGCCTGCGCGGGATCGTCGACTCGGCGATGGACGCAATCATCACCGTCGACGAGACGCAGCATGTGGTGATGTTCAATGCAGCGGCGGAAGCCATGTTCGGCTTCCCGCAAGACGAGGCGATCGGGGCGCCGCTCACGTCGTTTTTGCCGGAGCGCTTTCGCGTGACTCATGACGCGCATGTGATCCGGTTCGGCGCGACCGGAACCAGCGCACGGCGCATGGGCGCGTTGCGGGTCGTGTCGGGCCTACGTCGTAACGGCGCGGAGTTTCCGATCGATGCATCGATCTCGCAGCACACCGACGGCGCACATAAGTTTTTCACCGTGATTCTCCGGGACGTCACACAGCGAGTCGAGGCGGAACGCGCGCTCGTGCGTTCGAAAGAGGAGCTGCAGGCGCTCGCATTGTCGGCGCATCAGGCGCGGGAGCAGGAGCAGAACCGCATCGCCCGTGAATTGCACGACGAGCTCGGGCAATCGCTCACCGCGTTGCGGATGATGGTCGTGTGGATTCGGGAACGCACGGACGACGGCGATGCCGAACTCTCGGCGAAGCTGGCGCGCATGGGGCAGCTGCTGAACGAGACGGTGGTGGCGATGCGGCGCATATCGTCGGAATTGCGGCCGCTGATTCTGGACGATCTGGGTCTCGTTCCGGCCATCGAAGCGCTGGTCGAGCAATTTACCGAGCGCACCGGCATCGCTTGCGAGCTGGCTGTCGGCGACCCGGCGCTCGAGCTCGAGGACGCGCAAAAAACCGCGGTCTTTCGCATCGTTCAGGAGTCGCTCACCAATATCGTGAAGCACGCGCGCGCCACGCGCGCTGAGGTGACGATTGAACAAGCCAACGGCGAGATCACGATCAACGTGAGCGACAACGGCGCCGGATTCGTGGTCAACGCCCCGCGTGGGCAGCAATCGCGCGGATTGCTTGGCATGCGCGAGCGCGCCTACTTGCTCCGCGGCGAGATGACGATCAACAGCGGTCTGGGGAACGGTACGACGCTCGAGGTTCGGCTGCCGACGATGGGTGGCCGAGGCGCGCGGTCATGATCCGCGTCGTCGTCGCCGACGATCACACGATCGTTCGCGAGGGACTGCGCCAGCTTCTGGAATTGGCCGGCGACATGGTGATCGCAGCGGAAGCGGTCAACGGTTACGAAGTCATCGATCGCGTTCGCGCGACGGATTTCGATATCCTGTTGCTCGATCTTTCGATGCCGGGCAAGAGCGGCATGGAGCTCATCCGGCAAGTGAAAAGCGAAAAGCCAAAGCTCAAGATCCTCGTCCTCAGCATGCACGAGGAGAATCAGTATGCGGTGCGCGCGATCAAGGCCGGCGCTTCGGGCTATCTGACCAAAGACAGCGCATCGGTGGAGCTCGTATCGGCCATTCGCAAGCTCGCGGCGGGTGGCGCATTCATCAGCGCCGAAGTCGCGGAGCAACTGGCGCGCGACGCGCATGGGGCGGACAACGCGCTTCCGCACACCACGCTATCCGATCGCGAGTACCAGGTATTCCGCATGCTCGTCGCGGGCGACTCGCTTACCGCAATCGCGGAACGCCTGAACCTGTCGATCAAGACGATCAGCACGCACAAGGCGCGTCTGATGCAGAAGATGAGCGTCGGCAACCAGGCCGAGCTGATCCGCTACGCGATCGCGCATAAGTTGAGCGACGGCGACAGAACGGATTAAACGCGTTCATCGCGCGTTCGGAAGATTCCTACCCCGGTTTCTTCAGTGATTCCGACCCTTCGAATCGGAGGCGGTTGACCCTTTCTATCAGCGTCCGCCGATAGTTGCAGGACCGCGGCGAATCCATACTTCGCCACATGGTCGAGCAACCCACCGATGTCTTCATCGTCGAGGATTCTCCGGCGGTCCGCGACAGTCTCGTCGATCTGTTGAAGGGTCTGGACGGCGTTTTCATCGCAGGCGTGGCCGACAGCCCCAGCGCGGCGATCGCGGGCGTTCTCGCGACGCGCCCCAGGTGTGTCCTGCTCGACTTCCAGCTCATCGGCGGGACCGCGCTCGATGTGCTTCGCGGCATTCGTGCAGAGCTCCCCGACATGATCGTCGTCGTCCTCACCAATTTTCCAAGTCCCGGCTATCGCCGCGCGTGCGTCAACGCCGGCGCCGACTGGTTTCTCGACAAGAGCACACAGTTCGAGGACGTCCGGAAGATCGTCGCGGGCTTGACGCCTGCCGCGCACGCACATTGTTGATAACAGTCGACTGACGATGAGGGAGGGAGAATCCATGCACACGAGCACCGCCTTGCCGATGTTCAAAACGTTGAATCGCGATGCACCGCCCCTGCCCCGCCCTCAGCTGCGGGACGTAAGCTGGAGTGCGCGCAGCTGCTCGGCATGCGCGCGGCGCGACACCTGTTTCGGCGGCGGCCTGAGCGACGCGGACAATTCGCAATTGCGCGATGCCATCGGAGCACGCCGACGCATCAAGCGCGGCGAGATCCTGTGGCAGACCGGCGATCCGCTGCATGCGCTTTATGCCGTGCGCCTCGGGTTTCTCAAGAGCTTCATCGTCACCGGCGACGGCCAGGTACAGGTCACGGGATTCCAGATGGCCGGTGAAGTCGTCGGCCTCGACGCGATCGCGACCGGCCGCCACCATTCGACCGTCGTGGCGCTCGAGGACACCGAGGTATGTCCGCTGCCGTTCGCCGAGCTCGACCGACTCATGGAACGCGTGCCCGGATTGCAGCGCCGATTCCTCCGGATGATGAGCGACGAAATCGTCCGCGAGCAGGAGAGCATGGCGCTCCTCGGAACGATGCGCGCCGAGCAGCGGCTTGCGACCTTCCTCCTGCGGCTCTCCTCCCTCTATCAAAAGCGCGGTTATTCGGCGACCGAGTTCGTATTGCGGATGACGCGAGAAGAGCTTGGCAACTATCTCGGCCTCAAGCTCGAGACCGTGAGCCGACTCCTGTCGAGGCTCCAGCAGGAAGGCGTTATCCAGGTCGACAACAAAGCAGTGAAGCTGCTCGATCTCGACGCGTTGAGAACACTTGCCGCGCGGCAAGCGGTGGATTCATGAACGCGGCGGTCCTTCGGTCGATGGGCTTTTCGGTCCCCATTGACGGAAGCGAAAACGCGGGCGCGCCGCAAAGAAAGGCCGTGGATGCGATCGCCGTCATCCGCGACGAGCACCGATCGCTCTGCGCCGTCTTGCATGGCATGCTCTATCTGATCCGGGAGATCCGCTTCGCCGCGGCAGCCCCGCGCTTCGACGTTTTTCACGCGATGCTCGACTACATCGACGCGTTTCCGGAACGCTTTCACCATCCCAAGGAAGACGCGTACTTGTTCAACTTCCTGAGCGTGCGCCATTCCGATGCAGTGCCGCTCATCGATCGCCTTCGAGCCGAACACGCGATCGGCGCTGAAAAAATCCGCCAGCTTGCGGACGCGCTCACACGATACGAGGCGGACGGCGCTCGCGCGTTCGCCCGATTCGCCGGCGCCGCGGCGGCCTATGCGGCCTTCCACTACAGCCACATGCGGGCGGAGGAAGACGAGCTCATTCCCCTCGCACGCAAGTACCTGACGACGGACGACTGGAAAGCGATCGACGCAGCGTTCGCCGGAAATGCCGATCCGCTCATCGGCATCGAAGCGGGCGCTCAATACATTGATCTCTTCCGCCGAATCGTGAATATAGCGCCGCCACCGATCGGCGTCGGCCCTGATCGCTGATCACGCTCGCTTAAGTCGCGGCGCCTAGCGTGACGCCTAGGTTGGCGAGCTCGTCGGCGCGTTCATTGCCCGGATTATCGTCGTGACCGCGCACCCAGTGCCAGCGAATGCGATGCCGGGCGGCGAGCCCATCCAATTCACGCCATAGGTCGGCATTCTTGACGGCCTTCTTGTCGCTCGTTCTCCAGCCATTGCGCTTCCAGCCGTGGATCCATGATTCGATGCCGTTCTTGACGTACTGCGAGTCGGTGTAGAGATCGACTTCCGTTTCCCTCGTCAGCGCCTCGAGCGCGCGAATCACGGCGACGAGCTCCATCCGATTGTTGGTCGTCTGCGCTTCGCCGCCGAAGATCTCCTTGCGCCGACCGTTGTATTCGAGGAGCGCGCCCCACCCGCCGGGTCCCGGATTTCCCTTGCAGGCGCCGTCGGTGTGAATGACGACTGATTTCAATTCGAACGGTGACGGTGCGTCGTCGTCAAGCCCTCACGCGCCCGGGTTGCCGGCGCCAACGCCTTTTCGCGCTGTCCGCGCCGGTTCCAGTCAGGCGTGATCACGCGCATTCCCACGACGCGCTTCATCGCACGCAAGAAATACACGCCGCCGGCAATGGGCCACCAGCGATCGCCGGCTTTCTCGAAAAAGCCGAAGCGATGCAGCCATTTGTCGGTCGCGAACGGCGGAACGTACGCATCGAGACGGCCGCCGACAACGTCGAAACCCAGGAGCGCAAGCCAATCCTTCAATCGATAGAGCGCGATGAAATTGCCGTCCCAGGGCGACAATTGCCCGCGGCCGAAATAGCGCCTTGCGCCGAAGAGCGAGAACGGATTGAAGCCCGCGATGACGATCTGCCCTTCCGGCCGAATCACGCGATAGGCTTCCCGCAACATCGAATGCGGGTTGTCGGTGAATTCGAGTGCATGGGGCATGACGATGAGGTCGATCGCGTTTTCCGCGAACGGCAGGCTGTGCGGATCGGCGATCAACGTCGCGGGCGGATCGTAATCGAGCGTCCAGCGCGATACGATGCGGCATTGCGCCAGGAACGGACACTCGGGCAAGCCGACCTGCAATGCGTGGAACCCGAAAATATCCGCGACGGTCCGATCGAAGTACGCCTGCTCACGTGAGAGCAGATACTGTCCGAGCGGCGTCGTGAACCACGAAGCGAGAGATGTTGACACCCGCTCCTGCGGTCCTGAAGATGCCTCCATGCCGTCGATTATCCCCATCCCGGCGTTTCGGGACAACTACATCTGGTTGATTCGCCAAGGCTCACACGCGGCGGTCGTCGATGCCGGCGACGCCGCGCCGGTGATCGCATACCTCGAGCGCGAGGCCTTGGAACTGTCCGCGATCATCTGCACGCACCATCATAACGATCATGTCGGCGGCAACGTCACATTGCTCGAGCGCTGGCCGGTGCCGGTGTTCGGGCCGGCGCACGAGACGATTCCGGGCCGCACGCATGCGCTCGGCGAAGGCGATCGCATCGACGTTCCGGGAATCGAGGCCACGTTCGATGTGCTCGACATTCCGGGACACACGGCGGGGCACATCGCATTCGTCGGATCGGTCGACGGCCCGGCGGTGTTTTGCGGCGACACGCTGTTCGCGGTTGGCTGCGGTCGCCTGTTCGAGGGTACACCCGCGCAAATGTGGTCGTCGTTGTCGAAGCTCGCAGCGCTTGAGCCCGATACGCGCGTGTTCTGCGGGCATGAATATACGCTTGCCAATATTCGTTTTGCTCTCGCGGTCGAGCCTGACAATCGCGCGCTCGTTGCGCGCCAGGCACGCGAGGCGCAACGACGCACCCGCGGCGAGCCGACGTTGCCGTCGACGATCGGCGACGAAGGCGAAACCAATCCGTTCCTGCGTGCAACGCGCTCGAATGTGCGAGAAGCCGCCGAAGCGCACGCGGGTCATACGCTCGCGGATCCGGTGGCCACGTTCGCCGTGCTGCGCGCGTGGAAAAACGCGTTCCAGTAGCGCGGCGGCTCACGGCGCGCAGTCTTCGCCATTGACGCCCACGAGCGGCCAGCCTACCATCGGCGAACTTTTGCGTGATCGCGCCGACCCGTCATCGAATTGCGCCTAACACGATTCATTCCCGTCGCCGTTCTGGCAGTGGCGGCCTGTGCGGTCCCCGCACCGAAGCCGCCCGACCCCGGCGAATCGGCCCGCGTAGCTCTGCCGGATCCGCTGCCGTACGGGCCACCCAAAATCGTACTTGCGCCGCTGCCCTTCACCGAGCCTGAGCTCGCGGAGCTCGAGCCGCTGCCTGCACCCACCGGCGATCTCTGGGACCGCATCGTTCGCGGCTACGCGATACCGGATCTCGATGGACCGTTGGTCGATAAATGGGAGCGCTGGTATTCCGACCGGCCCGATTACGTCGCGCGGATGGTCGAGCGCAGCCGCCGCTATCTGTATCACATCGTTCGCGAAGTGGAGGCGCGCAACATGCCGCTCGAGGTCGCGCTGTTGCCGATGATCGAGAGCGCGTTCAATCCGACAGCGATGTCGGTGAGTCGAGCATCGGGTATCTGGCAGTTCATCCCCTCGACGGGACAGCACTTCGGACTCAAGCAGAACTGGTGGTTCGATTCCCGTCGCGACGTGCTGGCGGCGACCTCGTCGGCGCTCGACTACCTGCAGAAGCTGCACGACCAATTCGACGATTGGCAACTCGCGCTTGCAGCCTACAACTGGGGCGAAGGAAACGTCGCCCGCGCCATCGCGCGCAATCAAGCCAAAGGTCTGCCCACCGATTTATCGAGCCTCATCAAAGTGCCCGCCGAAACACAGAACTACGTGCCGAAGCTGCAGGCGGTCAAGAACATCATCGCCGATCCGCTGCGCTACAACCTGTCGATCGGCGACCTCCCCGATGCGCCATTTTTCGCGGTGGTCCACACGACCAAGCGCATGGACGTGAAAGTCGCGGCAGAGCTCGCGGAGCTGGCGCAAGACGAATTTCTGGCGCTCAATCCGCAGCACAACCGGCCAGTGATCTTCGGCGCCGACGAATACACGATCCTTCTGCCGATCGATAACGCCGAGCTCTTTGCCGCGAAGCTCGATCTGATGGACCAGCCGCTCGTGTCGTGGCAAGCGTATCGACTGAAGCAGGGAGAAACGCTGCCGCAAATCGCTGCCAAGTACGGCATGTCGACGGAGACGTTGAAATCGGTCAACGGTATCGGTTCGAACGCACGGGTTCCCGTCGGTCACACGTTGCTCGTTCCGGCGCAACGACCGAGCGCAGAGTCCGCAGCATCGCTCGCGAACGCCGTGTTCACCACCGTTCCGGCCGGGAGGACGCTGTATTACACAGTGCGGCGCGGCGAATCGGTGCCGATCATCGCGGCCCGCTACGGCGTTCAGGCGCAGGACCTGCGCCGCTGGAACAATCTGACGCAGAACGCCGTCGGCGTCGGCAAGCGTCTGCGTATCGTCAGCGACGTTGCGCCGGCCGGCAAGACGCCCAAGGTACGCCGCGCGGCCACCAATCGCTCGGCGGCCGCAAAGGGCACTCATCGCGCCGGCGATTAGAACCTAGTTCCAGGAATTACCGGAGGAGAGTAGAAGGCTCGGTCAGAGCCGGAATGCAAAACGGGCGACGCATCGCGTCGCCCGTTTTTCGTCCGCCGTGTGTTTCCAAAGACGGACTGTTGGCGTCGAAAAAGGCGTTACTTTTTCGCCTTCCGCTTGGCCTTCTTCTTTGCGGCCCTCTTCTTCGTCGCCTTCCTCTTGCCGGCCTTCTTGGCCGCTTTCTTCTTCGCGCCCTTGCGCTTGGTCGCCTTCTTCTTGGCGGCCTTTCTCTTCGGCGCGGCTTTCCGCTTCGTTGCCTTCTTCTTCGCGGCCCTCTTCTTCGTCGCCTTTTTCTTCGTGGCTTTTTTCTTCGTCGCCTTCTTCTTGGCGGCCTTCTTCGGAGCGGCCTTGCGTTTCGCGGACTTCTTCTTCGCCTTCTTCTTCGGCGCTGCGGCCGGAGCCGACGGCGTCATCATGGACATCATGTCAGCCATCATCTTTGGATCTCCTGTCTGAGTTGCTGTAACTGTTATGTTGATTCCACTTCATCGCAGATGTCGCCGAATTTGTCGTCGAGTACCGCAAATTTCGAAGTGCCTCTTGACAAATCCCTTGCCACCTGCTGCCTGCATTGTAGCCACGTTTAGCGTTTTTGCAAGATTTCGCCGCCGATTCCGGCGCTTAGGATCATCGTTGTTGCGATTTCGCACAGGCCCGAAGCGCGGTTTGCGATACGTGTTTTTCGTATGTTCAAGGCAACCGCGATTCGTTTGCGAACAATTCGTCGATACGCTCGCGCCGTCTCACGATGTGCGCTTTTTCGCCGTCGACGATGACCTCGCACGCACGCGGTCGCGCGTTGTAGTTGGAGCTCATCGTCATCGCGTAGGCGCCGGCGGTACGCACTGCCAGGAGGTCGTTCTCGGTCAACGTCAGCATGCGGTCGTGGGCGAGGAAATCGGCGCTCTCGCAAACGGGTCCGACAATGTCCCATCGCAGCGGTTCCGTCGAACGTGCAATCACGGGGTCGATCGCATGCCATGCGTCGTAGAGCGATGGCCGGATCAAGTCGTTCATCGCCGCATCGACGACGGCAAAACGATTGGGCTCGCCCGGCTTCAAATAAAGGACCCGCGTCAACAAAACGCCGGCTTCGCCGACCAAGCGGCGCCCCGGCTCGAGCAAGAGCGTTTCACGGCGAGTACGGAACAGCTGCACGAGCATCGTGGCGTAATCGTCGACGGGCAGCGGCGTCTCATCGCGGTAGCGAATCCCCAATCCGCCGCCGACGTCGATATGTGCGAGGGCAATGCCGCTCATCGCGAGATCGTCGACGAGCGCCAGCATTTTCTCGGCCGCTTGCCGATAGGGCGCAAGGTCGGTGATCTGCGATCCGATATGGATGTCGATGCCCCGCACGGCGATCGACGTCAGCGTGGCCGCGTGACGGTAGAGCGGCGCTGCGTCCTCGAAGCGGATGCCGAATTTGCTTTCCTTGAGCCCGGTGGCGATGTAGGGGTGCGTGCGCGGATCGACGTCCGGATTCACGCGCAAGCTGACGGGCGCGATCCGTCCCATTCGATTCGCGACGCCCGCCAGGACCGAAAGCTCGGCCGCGGACTCGACGTTGAAGCACAGGATGTCCGCGGCGATCGCAGTCTCGATCTCGGCTTCGGTCTTGCCGACTCCGGAGAACACGACGCGGCGCGCGTCGCCCCCTGCCGCAACGACCCGCGCGAGCTCGCCGCCCGACACGATGTCGAAGCCGCTTCCAAGCCGCGCGAAGATATCGAGCACGCCGAGGTTGGCGTTGGCTTTCACCGCGTAGCACACAAGGTGCGGCAGCGATCCGAACGCGGCGTCGAACGCGCGCCAGGCTGCCTCGAGCGCCGCGCGCGAATAGACAAAGCACGGTGTGCCGAATTGCGCGGCAATCGACGACAGCGGAACGCGCTCGGCGCAAAGCTCGCCGTCCACGTAGACGAATGCGCTCGTCTGCTCGCGCGGCCCGTCGGTGCTTGTATGCTTCACCCCGGAGGGCCGAGTACCGTGCGGCGCCCCTGTGATGCTCACGGACGGCGCTCGGGCTGAGCGGGATCTCTGATCAGCGGCGGTGGCGTCGGCGGTGTTGCGGGAGTCGATTCGGCGTTCGCATCCCCCTTGGGTGCGGGTACGAGCGGTCCCTTGACGCCGCATGCGGTCATGACGAGCGAGAGTGCGCACGCCATGGCGAGTGCAAGGACGGCGCGTGTGGCGCAGGCGGCAAATTGCTTTAACATCGAGCGCAATCGTAGCAGGCCAACCCCGCGATCGCCATGCTGACAGAGACCGAGTTCATTGCCGCCGCCGACGCGACTCTGGCGAAAATCGGGTTGGCGCTCGATGCAGCACTCGAGACCGGCGACGCGGACGTCGACTGGAATGTCAATGACGGCATTCTCGAGATCGAATGCGCCGACGGCAGCAAGGTGATCGTCAACCGTCACGTGCCGAACCGCGAGCTATGGGTCGCGGCGCGCGCCGGAGGATTTCATTTCCGCGCCGAAGGCGGGCGGTGGTGCGATACGCGCTCGGGCGACGATCTCGCCGTCGTCCTCGTGCGGCTGTTGCGCACGCAGGCGGGACTCGCGTTGACGCTGCCGGCGCTCGTTGCGCCCGCCGATTGAACGCATCGCGGAAGGTATCTCGCTTAAACCAGCAGCGCGGTCCAGTCGTCCAGCTCGCGCTTCAATATCGCGTGGCCCGGCAGCAGCGATTCGACCAGCGACCAGAAACGCGTCGAATGATTGAGCTCGACCAGGTGCGCGACTTCGTGTGCGACGACGTATTCGGCGAGCGCCGGGGGCAGCTGGACGAGCCGCCAATTGAGACGGATCTCGCCTTTGGCGTTACAGCTTCCCCATTCGCTCTTCGCATTGGACAGGCGAACGGTCGGCTGCACGCGGGTGATCCGCCGCGCGTATTGCGCGACGCGCGCCGCGACCAGTTGCCAGGCCTCCTCCTTCAACCAATGGCCGACGCTCGCGGCCACTTCGCGTTCATCGTGCGGTGCCGGATGCGCGATCGTCAGACGGAATAGATCGGCGACGATCGCGGCGCTCCGGCCGGGCTGAAGGTCCAATGCCAGGTCGCGACCTCGATAAAGAATCTGCGCGCCGGATTTCCATTCGCGCGGCATGACGTCGCGCCGTCGCGCACGCCACTCGACGAGCGTCTTGACGATCCACTCGGCCCGCTCGGAAAGCGCAGTCTCGATCTCGCGAATCGTCACCCAGCGCGGCGCCCTCACCGTCAGGCCCTCGAGATGGACTTCCATGCCGATCGATTGCCGGCGCGCGCGGATCAGCTCGTAGTCGACGGGCTGTCCTGCGAGCTGCACGCGCCGAAACTGACCGATGACACGTGTGTCGCCGGAGGTGGGATGGAGCGCGGCTTGATTGCGCGCGGGCTTCGATCGGCGGCGTTCGCTCAAGGCGCCCCCAACCGCGCCACTTCGCCTTCGATCCAGGATTCGATTGCTTGCGTCAACTCCGTTGCGTCCCTGCCGTCGGCCGACATCGACGGTCCGATCGAGAGTGTAATCGTCCCGGGCCGTTTTCCGAACAATCCTTTGGGCCACAGATACCCGGCGTTGTGGGCAATCGGCAACACCGGCGCCGGCAAGCCGATCGCGAGACGTGCGCCGCCGGTCTTGTAACGCGAATGCGTTCCGGCGCGGATGCGCGTGCCTTCGGGGTAGATGACGATCCAAAATCCCTGCTCGAGTCGCTCGCGTCCTTGTCGGACCATCTGCTGCATCGCATCGTGACCGGCGCGTCGATCGATGGTGATCGGAGAGGCGAGCGCGAATCCCCAGCCGAAGAACGGAATCGACAGGAGCTCTTTCTTGGCCACGAAGGCAAGCGGCGGGAAATAGAGATTGAGCGCCAGCGTCTCGAACGTCGAGCTGTGCTTCGACATGATGATGTGCGGCGTCTTCGGAATATTTTCGCGACCGATCACCCGCCACCGAATGCCGCAGATCCGGCGCACGGCGAAGAGATTGACCCGGCACCAACTGCGCGCGATCAGATAGCGCGGGATGCGCGGCAGCCAGAAACAAAGCAGGAACGCTGCGGCGTAAATCGGTGTGACGATCCCCTGGAACAGCAGGAACAGGAGCGAGCGGGCCTTGCCGATCACGATCGGAGCATCACTCGCCGGAGAGCAGCGCAGCGACCGCGAACGCGAGGTCAGGAAAGATCACCGTGTTTTTTGGAAAGCCGCCGTCGCGCAGCGTCTTTTCGCCCTTGCCCGTCAACACCAGCATCGGTTGCGCGCCCACCGCTTCGGCGCATGCGAGATCCCTGGGACTGTCGCCGATGCACGGAACACCCGTCATGTCGACGCCGAAGCGCCGGCCGATCTCGAGCAGCATGCCGGGCCGCGGCTTGCGGCACTCGCATTGCGAGTCCGCGCTGTGCGGACAGAAAAAGATCGCATCGATGCGCCCGCCGACTTGCGCAAGCGCCTTGTGCATTCGATCGTGGATCGCATTGAGCGTCGTGATATCGAGCAATCCGCGCCCGACGCCCGACTGATTGGTCGCGACGACGACGCGATAACCGGCATGGTTCAAGCGCGCGATCGCCTCGAGACTGCCGGGGATCGGGCGCCACTCATCCGGCGCCTTGATGAACTGATCGCTGTCGTGGCTGATGACGCCGTCGCGATCCAGAATGATCAGGCGTCCCGCGCGCGTTGGGGCGACGGCTTCGGAGGCAAGTTGAACCATGCGCTAGTTCGCGAGAATCCAGTTCATGCAGCAAGCTTCGATAGATCGGCGACGCGATTCATCGTTGCCGCGACGCCACGCAACAGCGCCAGGCGGTTGGCGCGAATCTCGGGATCGTCCGCCATGACCATGACGTCGTCGAAGAAACGGTCGACGACCGGTTTCGCCGTCGCGAGGGCCTTCAACGCTTCCGTGTAGTCGCCCTTGGCGCAGTGCGCGTCGACGACCGGCGAAAGCTGCTGGAACATGAGCCAAAGGTCCCGTTCGGCGCCGTCCGCCAGACGTCCGCGATCGACGGCCGCGGCGGTGTCGGTCTCCGATTTACGCAGGATATTGACGATGCGCTTGTTCGCGGCCGCTAGCGCGTCGGCTTCGGGAAGCGTTTCGAACAGCTTCACGGCGGCGAGCTGATCGGGCACGAGATCGATGCGGTCGGGCCGCTGCGCCAAGACGGCTTCGACCTGATTGACCGAGTAACCTTGATCACGCAAATGCGCGCGCAATCGATCGTAGAGAAAATCCGCGATCGCTTCGGGGACCGGCTTCGTCGTCGTGACGCTGTTGAACGCCTGAAACCCGAGACCGATGAGCGTTGCCAGCGGCAGGGCGATCTTCTTCTCGATCAGGATCCGCAGGGCGCCGATCGCCGCACGGCGCAGCCCGAACGGATCCTTGTCGCCGGTCGGCGCCTGTCCGATTCCGAACAGGCCCGCCAACACTTCGAGCTTGTCGGCGAGCGCGACCGACTGCGCGACCGGTCCTTGCGGCAACGCGTCGCCGGCGAAGCGCGGCCAGTAGTGTTGCGCAATCGCGTCGGCAACCGCGGCGGCCTCGCCGTCGCTTTGCGCATAGTAGCGGCCCATCGTGCCCTGCAATTCGGGAAATTCGCCCACCATGTCGGTGACGAGGTCGGCCTTGGCGAGCAATGCCGCGCGGTCGGCTTGTGCCGGATCGGCGCCGATACGCGGGGCGATGTTGCGCGCGATGAAGCGCAAACGCTCGACGCGCTCGCGCAGCGTGCCGAGCTTGTTGTGATAGACGATGCCGGACAGCTTGTCGACGCGCGTCTCCAACGGGCGCCTGCGGTCCTGGTCGAAAAAGAATTTGGCGTCGGCGAGCCGTGCGCGCAGCACCCGTTCGTTGCCATGGACGATTGCCGCGGGATCGCGCGTCTCGACGTTCGACACGATCAGGAAGCGATGAGTCAGCGCGCCCGTCGCGTCGGCGAGCGCGAAATATTTCTGGTTCTGCTGCATCGTCAGGATCAGGCATTCCTGCGGCACCGCGAGAAACGCGGGGTCGAAGGTCGCCGCATAGACGACCGGCCATTCGACGAGCGCGGTCACTTCATCGAGCAATGCGTCCGACATGACGATCGTCGCGCCGGCCGCCGCCGCACGGAGCTCGGCCGCGATCTTGTCACGGCGTACGCTAAACGAAGGAACGACCTTGCCTTCCGCTTCGAGCGTCGGCGCGTAGGCTTCGGCGCTCGCAATGTCGAGCGCGCGCCTCCCGAGAAAGCGATGGCCGTCAGTTGTGCGTCCCGCTTGAAGACCGAGCGCGGTCACCGGAACGATATCTGCGTCGTGCAGCGCGACCAGACGATGTGCGGGACGCACGAACTTCACGTCGTTGTAGTAAGCATCGCGGCGCGCGTAGCTCATCACCTTGGGAATCGGCAATTTCTCGATGGCATTCTGAAGTGATTGGCGCAGCCCCTCGAGTAGCGTGATGCCGGGCGCGATTCCCTCGTAAACGAGCATCTCCAGCTTGCCGTCGTTCACGCGCTTCAACGCGGCGGCGTCGATCCGGAGCGTTGTCAGCTTGCTTTGCAGCGCGGGCGTCGGACGACCGTCCGCGTCGAACGCAACGTTGACCGGCAGCAGCTTCTGCGTGAAAGGCCGCTCCGGAGCCGTGGCGCGAACGTTGGGAATCGAAACGGCAAGCCTTCGCGGTGAAGCAAACCACGTCATCTCTCGAATGTCGGCGTCATGCAGATTTGCACGGCGAAGATTGCCGAATATGCCGCTTGCGAAGGCTTCGCCGAGGCTTTTGAGTGCCTTGGGCGGCAGCTCTTCCGCGACGAGCTCGACCAAGAGCGTCGCCGTCTTGCTCATGCCGTCGGCTCGAGCATCGCTCGGTATTGCGCCGGAAGCATCGGAAAGCCGAGCGCAGCGCGCGAATCGACGTAGGCTTGCGCGACGTGTCGCGACAGATTGCGGATGCGTGCGATGTACGTAGCGCGCTCAGTCACCGAGATCGCGCCGCGCGCATCGAGCAGATTGAACGTGTGTGCGGCCTTCAGGATCATTTCGTAGCCGGGCAACGGCAGCTTGGCATCGAGCAGGCGCTTGGCTTCGCTTTCGAACAGCGCGAACAGCTCGAAGAGTTTCGGCGCGTTCGATTGCTCGAAGTTGTACACCGATTGCTCGACCTCGTTCTGATGATAGACATCACGGTAGGTCAGCGCGCACTCGACGCCGTCGTCCCGCCGCGTCGTCCACACGAGATCGAACATGTCGTCCTTGCCTTGCAAGTACATCGCCAGCCGCTCGAGCCCGTAGGTGATCTCGCCGGTGATCGGATTGCAGTCGAGCCCGCCGACTTGCTGGAAATAGGTGAACTGCGTGATCTCCATTCCGTTCAGCCACACCTCCCAACCGAGTCCCCACGCGCCGAGCGTCGGATTCTCCCAGTCATCCTCGACGAAGCGGACATCGTTGACTTTCAGATCCAGTCCCAACGCTTCGAGCGAGCCGAGATAGAGGTCGAGGATATCGGCGGGCGACGGCTTCAGAACGACCTGGTATTGGTAGTAATGCTGCGTTCGGTTCGGATTCTCGCCATAGCGTCCGTCCTTCGGTCGACGCGATGGTTGAACATAGGCAGCACGCCACGGCTCAGGCCCCAATGCACGCAGAAAAGTTGCGGTGTGCGAGGTCCCCGCGCCGACCTCCATGTCGTAGGGCTGCAAAAGCGCGCAACCCTGGCGGTCCCAGTACTGCTGCAGTTGAAGGATCAGCTGCTGGAAGGTGTGCATCGCGATTCGGGCAATTTGACGTCGCCCGAATTCTACGGGATCACCGCGCGCGCTTTGCCCCGAGCCAACACGCGGCGACCGCGAGCGCGAGCGCGATGCCGACGGCGAGCCAGTCGACGATTCGATAATACGGCGTCGCGCCGGTTCGGCCCTGGACCGTCACCTCGAGCACGCCCCGAGTGAACCAGGGGATCGTGGCCAGGATGCGACCGTCGTCGCCGATGGCGGAGGTGACACCGGTGTTGGTCGCGCGAAGCAACGGCCGGCCGAGCTCGAGCGCGCGCATCGCGGCCATCTGGTTGTGTTGCCACGCCGCGATCGAATGGCCGTACCACGCATCGTTCGTGACGTTGATCAGGATCCGCGCCGTTCGCGCGCCGTCGATCAACTCGGTGCCGAAGGCATCTTCGTAGCAGATGTTGACGGCGACGCGCGTGCCGGCCACCGCGAACGGCGGCTGTTCCGGGTCGCCCGGCGTCTGATCGGCGATCGGAATCGCGAGCACGCTGCGAATGAACCAGCCGAGGATCGGTTTGCCGGGAATCGTCTCGCCGAATGGCACGAGATGTCGCTTTCGATAGAGCTGCAACTCACTCGAGCCCAGCGTCAGCACCGTGTTGAAGTAGCGCGGCTCGTCCGATCCGGGCAGCGGCGCTTCGGCGGTGAACAGGCCGAGCAGGACGTCACCGCCCCGCGCGGTGGCGGTACGGGCGAGATTCAAGAGCACGCGATCGGGAACCTCGTCCGAGAACATTGGATACGCGCTCTCGGGCAGGACGATCAGCTTGCCGCTGCTTTGCCGGACGAGTTGGGCATAAATCTGGAACGTGCGCTCGCGAAATTCCGGATCGAATTTGACGTCCTGCAGAATGTTGCCTTGGACGAGCGATACGGTAAGCGGCGTGCCGTCCTGTCGCGTCCATTCGACTCCTGCGAGCGCAGCGCCGCCGAAATAAAGCGCGACACAGACCGTCGCGCAGGCCGCGATCCGCAGACAGCGGCCGAGCGTCAGCGCATCGACGATCAGCGCGATCATCGCCGCCGTCAAGGCGACCGCGAACGAGACGAGAAAAACGCCGCCGATCGGTGCGTAGCCGGCAAGCATGCTGCCCGGCAACTGCGCGTAGCCCAATGACAGCCACGGCATTCCGGTAAAGAGCCATCCGCGGAGCCACTCGCACAGCGTCCAAAGCGATGCTGCGGCGAGCACACGCGCGACCGAATGCGGGCCGGTGAATCGGACTGCGACGTAACCGGCGACGGCCGGCCATGCCGCGAGATAGCCGACGAAAAGCGCCGTCGCGAGCAACGCGATTGCGGTGGGCATGCCGCCGAACGTCTCGAGCGCGATATAAACCCATGAGACGCCGGCGCCGAAGAGGCCGAGACCGAATGCAAAGCCCAGCTCTGCGGCGTCGCGTCGCGTCGTTGCGGCATTCCATTGCGCAAACAACAGCGCAAGGGTCACGACCGGCAGATGCGCGAAGCCGAATGGCGCGAAACCGATGACCGTCGCGATGCCGCTGACCGTGGCCATGGCGAGCGCCAGCGCGCGCGCCGCGGTCATCGATCGCGCAACGTCCCCGCGCTCGTTCAGGCCGCCGCCTCTTCGCTCGCCGTTGGGGCGATACGCTCGATTTGCAGCGTGTGGAGCCGGCGACTGTCCGCCCGCAACACGCGAAAACGGAAGCCATCGAGCGCGATCGTCTCGCCGCGCTTTGGCAGCCGGCCGAACGCCTTCAGCACCAGGCCGCCGACGGTGTTGAACTCCTCGTCCTCGAATGCGGTGCCGAAATGCGCATTGAAATCGTCGATTTCCGTTTGCGCCTTGACGCGAAATCGGCCGTTCGCCTCGGGGATGACGTTGTCGACCGATTCATCGAAGTCGTATTCGTCCTCGATGTCGCCGACGATCTGCTCCAGCACGTCTTCGATGGTCACGAGACCGGACACGCCGCCGTACTCGTCGACGACGATCGCGATGTGATTGCGATTCGCGCGAAACTCGCGGAGCAGCACGTTCAGGCGCTTGGATTCGGGCACGAACACCGCTGGACGCAGCGTGTCGCGCAGCATGAACCCTTCCGGCCGCGCGTAATAGTTCAGCAGCTCCTTCGCGAGCAGGATGCCGATCACGTCGTCCTTGCTCTCCCCGATCACCGGAAAGCGCGAATGCTTGGTCTCCAGTATCAGCGGCAGAAAATCGGGCGGCTCGTCGTCGATCGACACGCAATCCATTTGCGCGCGCGGGATCATGATGTCCCGCACCGTCGTTTCCGACACCGACAAGACGCCCTCGATCATCGACAGCGCATCGGCGTCGAGCAGCCGCCGCTCGAAGGCGCCGCGAAGCAGGTCCAGCAGTTCGCCGCGATCCTCGGGTTCGCGCGTCAAGAGCGCGGACAGCCGCTCGAGCAGCGTCGGCCGGTCGTCGCGCTTGTCCGAATCTTCCATTTAGGCCGCGGGAGCTTGGTAGGGGTCCGCATAGCGCAGCGATCGAAGGAGCGCGATCTCGCGCGCCTCCATCCGGGCCGCATCGGCGGATCGATGATGGTCGTAGCCCTGTAGATGAAGCATGCCGTGGATGACGAGATGCGCGCAGTGCGCGCGGAGCGTCTTGCCCTGCGAGCTTGCCTCCCTCGAGAGCACCGGCGCGCACAGCACGATGTCGCCGGACAAGGGGACGATATCATCGTACACGAACGTCAGCACGTTGGTCGCGTAGTCACGTCCGCGGAAGCGGGCGTTCAGGCGGCGACCCTCGCGCGCGTCGATGAAGCGCAGCATGACCGCCAATTCGCGTTCCTGCGCGCATTGCACCCAGCGGCGAAGTGTCGTGCGGCCGGGCAATCCCGTGGCGCCGGCGTCGTAGCGAACGGCAAACGACAGTGCGGTCGGAGACGACTTGCGGTCGTTCCTGCGAGGCAATGCAACCACCTCGGGCTTACTGACGGCCGTGGCCGTCGGATGTCGCGTGTTCGTGGCGCTCGTAGGCGTCGATGATTTTTTGCACCAGCGGATGACGGACGACGTCGGCGCTCGTGAAGCGAATGAAGGCGAGGCCGCGCACGCCCGAAAGCACACGCTCCCCTTCGATCAGTCCGCTCTTCTGGCCGCGCGCGAGATCGATTTGCGTGATATCGCCGGTGATCACTGCCTTGGTGCCGAATCCGATCCGGGTGAGAAACATCTTCATCTGCTCGGGCGTCGTGTTCTGTGCCTCGTCCAGGATGATGAACGAATGGTTGAGCGTGCGGCCGCGCATGTAAGCCAGCGGCGCCAGCTCGATCGTGTTGCGCTCGAACAGCTTCGCCGCCTTGTCGAAGCCCATCAAGTCATAGAGCGCGTCGTAGAGCGGACGCAAGTATGGGTCCACCTTCTGGGCGAGATCGCCCGGGAGAAATCCCAATCGCTCGCCCGCTTCGACCGCGGGGCGAACCAGTACGATGCGCTTGACCGTATCGCGCTCGAGCGCGTCCACCGCGCATGCGACGGCCAGATAGGTCTTGCCGGTGCCGGCGGGACCTATGCCGAACGTAATGTCGTGCGCCTGGATCGCTTTCAGGTAGGCGATCTGATTCGGTGTTCGCCCATGCAGATCGGCGCGGCGCGTCCGAAGCGACGGCAGTCCGTCACCCTCTTCGCCGGCCGGCGGCGTGACGCGCCGACGCGTCCCGATCTCGACCAGCCCGAGCTGGATATCGTCGACCGACAGGGGCTTCTCCGCGCCCGCATAGAACCGCTGCAGCACTTCGGCCGCGCGCGCCGTCTGCGGCGGCAGGCCCTGGATCGTAAAATCGGCGCCGCGATGCGAGATGGCGACGTCGAGCGCCGCCTCGATCTGACGCAGGTTCGCGTCGAGCGGACCGCAGAGATTCGCGAGCGCGCGATTGTCGAGCGGAGCGAGCGTGAGCGCCTCGGCAGGACGACCGGTCATGGGATCGAGGCGAGCATCGAATTACCCCCCTTTTTGTGGCAGCGAGCAACAGGTTCGTGGGGGTCGTCTACTCATACCGCCTGTCGCACGAGCGGTGCTTTCAGCGCTTCATCGATCTGCGTCAATGCCTCCGCCAGATGCGCGCGCGTTTCCTTCGAATAGCCGGGACGGTGCTGCGCCGCGGCGATTTCGCGACGCAGCGTCTTCGCTTCCTCGCGCTGCAGCGATCGCGCATCGGCGGGCATGGAGCCTGCCGGCCGCAGCAACGCGCTTGCGACGCGCTGCAAGTGCTCGCGCTGCAGATTGCGTCGCAGCGGCGTGATGTCGCGGCCCGTCTTCAACTCGCTCCAGATCGATTCCTCGAGCGTCGAATAGAGCTCGGAGAGGCGCAGCGTCTTGTTCGCGTCGGCCGACTTGATCTCGCTGTCGAGAATCCGTTGCGCGACGGCGTCGCTCATCAATTGATTGAGGACCTTGCGCTGCGCGTTCAATACTTGCGTGCCGAGCGAATAGTCGACGGTCGCCGTCGAAAGGCCGACGTCGTAGATGTCGTTGCGGTCGAGCCAATCGACCTGCACGCGGCGCATGAACTCGGGCTTGAAGCGGAAGCTGTCAGCGCCAAAGAGACCATCGGCGATGAGGTGCAGCGCCTCCCGTTGCTTCGCCGATTCAACCGGCGTCAGGGGCGCGCGCGGACTGCCGACGTGGTCGCGGAGCGTCGTGACGCCGCCGATGTATTTCGCGATGTTCGCCGATGCGGCCGTCATCGTGATCAAGCCGCGCTCGACGACGCGACGTAGCACCGAATAATTCTCGCCGTCCTTGAGCGGTCTCGTTTGCCAGCGATCCCACATCTCCTGCACGAGCGCAAAACGCCGGCGAGCGAATTCGAGCGGATCGTTGCCGAGGTCGGCTTGATTCGCTTCCGGATCGATGGCGAACGCGGCGTCCTCGTCGGTCGCGAACGCGAGCAACGGCTCGCTGCTTTGCGCCGCGATCGTTTTCAATTCCGCGGCCTCGCGATCCTGCGGAACTTCCTTGTACCCGTATTCCACCGCCCAGTAGTCATAGGGCCCGAGCGTCGCCATGCCGTAGGCGCCTTGCTTCGATCCCTTGGCCGCGATGTTGATCGCGTTGTACTCCATCACCGATCCCGCGATGCCGTGTGTCTTGGTGAAAGCCGGGTCGTCCAGGTCTTTTTGCGCGTAGACGGTCGACGCGCGGAAGTTGTGCCGGAGCCCAAGTGTGTGACCGACTTCGTGCATCACCACTTCCTTCAAGTCATTCAGCACGAAGTCCTCGGCCTCGGGACCGTCGGGGTCGATGTCGCCGCGTGCCTCGAGCAGGTCCATCGCGAAGCCCAACTCCTGTGCAGCGTATTCGTCGGCCTGGCACAGGTATTCCGAGCGCTTGAGAAAACCGCGAATCGCCGAAGGCTCCGCGATCTGCTCGACGCGCGCGAAGCGGCGATTGCGAAAGCGCACCGGATCGATGCCGATGTCCGCGTCGAGAATCTCGCCGGTGCGTGGATCGACTTGCGAGGGTCCGATGCCGCCGAACGACGGCCGCGCGGTGGTCATCCAGCGGATCGACGCATGCCGCGCATCGAGCGTGTCGAAATCGGCGTCGTCGGGTTGAACGTGCGCCTGGATTGCATCCTTGAAGCCGATGCGCTCGAACGCCTTGTTCCATTCCAGCACGCCCGCCATTACGGTCGGGCGGTATTTTTCGGGAATATTGCGATCGATCCAGAACACGATCGGCTCTTTCGGCTCGGAGAGTGCCGCACTCGGATCCTTCTTCTCCAATCGCCAACGCTGGATGTAATTGACGCGCGGCGAGATCTTGTTGTCGTTGGCGAAATCGAAGCGGCTCGTCACGAAATAGCCGACGCGATCGTCCGCGACGCGCGGATGCATCGGCGTATCGGGCAGCTTGGCGAAGTTGTAGTAGAAGCCGAGAAACAGGCTGCGCACGTCGGGAATCGTCGCCGGCGGTTGCGTGGCCATCGGGCCACCGTTGGGCGGCGGCTGTATCACGCGACCGAGCGCGTAATGGGCGCTCACCTCGACGGCGAGCAGGTCGGGCGTTGCACGCGTCTTCACGATGCTGGAGTTGCGCGAATCGAAGCTGTACATCTGACGATACGTGCGCTCGAGGATCCCGTTCGCACCGGGAATGTCGGAAAGCATCAGCGCGTTCAAATCGATCAGCACGCTCTTGCGTTCGGGATGGGGCTGGCTCGCCACCGGAACCGCCGCGACCAGGCTGTCGGTGAACGCTTCAGCGACCGCGCGGATCTGCGGCTTGCCCTGGCTCGCGAAAAACACCTCGTTCTTGGCGATCAATTGGATCGTGTTGCCCATCCGGTGGAACTCGACGATGTCGCTATCGCCCATCAGACCGCCGTAAATGAATTTTTCACCGAGACCGCGGCTCAGATTCCACGAAAAGAAGAACGGATGGTCGAATTGATCGGGGGCGATCTCGATCCACGTCTTCTCGTCCTTTTGATAGACGCGGAAGAGACCGGCTGTTTCCTTCGCGTCTCTGACGACTTCGGCAAAGGGCTTGTGCGCTTGCGCGGCCGCGGCGGCGGCTGCGGCAGCGGCGGCAATCCCTGCGGCGGTATGGTTCGGCGGTGCGGCGCCCGGTGCAACACCTTGCGGCGTCGGCGCTGCCGCGTTGTCCTTGGTGACCGCTTGCGCGGCGGCTGCGGCGATTGCCGCAGTCTCGGCGGTCTTGTCAGCCGAGATCGTGGCGCAACCGGTCATCAGGAACGGCGCTGTCGCGGCAATTGCGACGGCAAGACGGGTAAAACGCAGGTGCTGCATGCGAAAACTCCTCAAAAATCAGCCCGCGGACGAA
>DASXPO010000218.1:0-22620 GCA_036493535.1 Casimicrobiaceae bacterium | reverse complement strand
GCTTTCATGATCCGCAAAGACAGCCCGCAGCTCAAGGCCGTGCTCGACGATTTCGTCAATCGCTACGGTCAAGGTACGACGTTCGGCAACTCGATCGTCAACCGCTACGTCAAGGATCCGAAGTTCGTCAAGAACGCCCTGGGCGAGGATGAGAGGAAGCGCTTCGGCGCAACGGTCGATCTGTTTCGCAAATACGCCGGGCGATACGATCTCGACTATCTGCTCATGATGGCGCAGGGCTTTCAGGAGTCGGGACTCGACCAGAATGCGAAGAGCGCCGTCGGTGCGATCGGCGTCATGCAGATCATGCCGGCAACGGGCAAGGAATTGAAGGTCGGCGACATCAAGGATCTCGAAGCGAACGTTCACGGCGGGGTGAAATACATCCGTTTCATGATCGACCAGTACTACAAGAATGAACCGATGACGCCGCTCAACAAGGGCTTGTTCGCTTTCGCCTCGTACAACGCGGGTCCTGGCCGTGTCGCGCAGCTACGCCGCGAAGCGACAAAGCGCGGGCTCGATCCGAACCGCTGGTTCAATAATGTCGAGCTGGTTGCGGCCGACAAGGTCGGGTCGGAGACCGTCAATTACGTCAGCAACATCTACAAGTACTACACAGCGTACAAGCTCCTCGCGGCGCAGGATGAGGAGCATCGCAAAGCGCGCGAAAGGGTGACCAAGGGCAGCCTCGGCGCGGACCCCGTTCAGAAGCCTGTCGCGAAGTGATCAATCGATGGCAATCGGCCTTGAATTGATGCCATGACTGACCGCACGCCTTCGTTCGGTCCGTGGCCTTACGGGCACAACGTGACCGACATGTTTCTGGATGTCGGCACAGGGGAGATCAATTTCGATTACTTCCGCGCGTTTTTCGATAGGGTGTCCCTTCCGTTCGACGTCGCGAAGGCGTGCCTGGGCAGTCACTACTCGCAGTACCGTCAGCCCGTCTCCGTGGAATTCGCGAAATTTGTGAAGCTGTCAACGCTGCGAGCCAAGGACAGGATTCCGACGTATCAAGAAATCAAGGGCGATCTCGTCGACTACCGCGATATTCCGAAATTCAAGATCGTCGGCGCGCTCAAAGCCTTCGGGGGCGAGGATTTCCTCTCCGTGACGCCGTGCATCTTTGTGTCACATCGGTGGCAAACGCCGGATCATCCCGATCCAGACGGCGCTCGCCTTCAGCTGATATTGAAGCGGCTTGACCCGGTTGTCAGTCACGAGGGCGCCGCGACAGAAATCTATCTGTGGCTAGATTTCTGCTGTCTACCTCAAAGACGAGGAACCGACCCGCTATGCAGAGCCGATCTCGACAGCCTGCGGGCGGGCCTCGGGCGGCTCGCCGAGGTGGTCAAGAGCTGCGATCTTCTCGTTCTCGATTCACCGGACTATTCCGGACGGGCGTGGTGCTTTGCCGAGCTGTTCGTCTGGCTATCCAAGCTCGCCGAAGTCAACTACGCGGACGCATTCGAGGGGTCCGGAGTCGCCCGATCGATCCTGACACGGCATCTCTTCGACGGCGTACATGGACGTTCGGATGCGCACCACTTTGACCAGTCGGTAGTGGAGAACTTGCGTTGTCGCGGATACAGCGGTTCGTCAACCGATATTCTGGAAATCTATCGGCCGATTCGCGATCACCATCAGACCACCGTTGACTCGGCGAACTACACAATGGGCGCTTTTGAGAGCGAGTATTTTCCGACGCTGGTCGGGTTCATGTGCAACTCGTGGCACATGCTGCGACAGAAGGATTGCACGGATCGAGATGACAGGGAGCTATGCTTGCGCATCATCGTCGATGCGCTCAAGTCCTTCGGCGTTCTCTCGGGGTGAACGAGGACGAATCGCTCAAAAAAAAGAATGTATATCAGAGACGACATCTGCATAGCGCTGACTTATGACATTGTCGCACTGAACTCTTAGTCGAGCGTGCCACAGCAAGGCACCTCGCCTAGATTGAGACCGAATTCCCACGACGAATCAGCCAGACGGATTCCTGATGCAGGGCGCCGTTGGCGACACCCGCGGCGTGCTCCTGAATGCACTGCGTCGAAACCGTTGCTGCGCCGCCACACAATGCCCCGTTTTGACGTGACGATGTGACAGGTCCTTGACGCTTGATAGGGTCGCCGTCTAGGATGAATTTGTGCAACGCAATAAAGACGCTATGTTGTACGTCGGGACGGATGCCGGTTTTGATCAGCCGACACGCGATCGAGCCGCCGATACTATGGTTACGCCGGCAACGCCGGCATTGGCGCCCGGCGTGCTGTTACCATTCCCCGAACCAAATCCGACCCCGCCGCCCAGAACGAACGCTTTCGCGAGCGATCCGTCGCTTGCCATACCGGTTATCGCGTCGCCCGAGGACATCGTTCGCGCCCGCGAACTGCGCCAACAACTGAGGAAGCGCTACTTGGACGGCCCGAGTGAGGCGTGCTCCCTCTGGTCGGTTGGCATCGACTAGTCATCCGGCGTCGCGGCACGAATAGCAAGGCAGGGAAGACTGAACGCACTACGCGCAGGTCTTGCCCGACCTGTTGCTGATTGCAGGAACGCTAGACGCGAACGCCGATGCGATCGCGGATTGATCGTCCGACGATGCCGTTCAAAACGCGCTCTAGCTCTGGATGCTCAATCTTGACACCCTCGAGCACCCCGTTCGGATTCCCATGGATTTCAGCGCCGCGAAACACGGTCGCGAACCATGTCATTCCGTAGTTGTTAACCTCACACTCGACAACATAATCGAAGTGATCGCCTTCGTGCTGAACGAAACCCGCGAACCGTCGCCTATCCATGAGGATCTCCCTTTATCTTCCTTCCCCCCATTTCGGTACGGCGCTGCATGTAGGAACGGATTCTATAGGGCGTTAACGGTAATATCCAAATGTCATAATGCTATATATAACGCGGGCCGGTGTCCCGAGTGGTCCGTGCGACCGCACATCGTTTCGGGCGAAGCGGTGCTACGGGTCTCTCAATCTCTCGCCAACCAACCCCGTATCTTCTCGAAGACCTCGACGCTGTTGAGGAGGTCGAAATGTCCCATCCCGAATCCGACCCATTGTTGTTGCTTGTGGAACCTAAGTCTGAGCGAACCGTCTCGACTCCGACCCAAGGCGCTGCTTGCCGGGACGAACCCGTCCCCGCGGATTTTTGCGCCGAGAGCACCTGGCCGCGCTTGGCGGCTCGCCGCGATCGTGTAGCAGCGAACCCCGACCGGCAGCGCCAGCTGAAATCGCCGGATTCCCTCGCGCGTCGGCCGCTGCCAATCCTCATCAGACACAAAACCGTAACCGAGATCCTTGATTCCCGCGCTGCGGATCTTGCCAAGCCGCGCGAACGGCGCGGTGTACGGGCTTATTCCGATCACAAAATCTATCCGGGTACCGGCGCGTTCTAGCGGTGCGCCGAAGTGCGGCGTGCCGAGAAAGATCAGGTTATTGAGGCGCTTCACCCAGCCGTGGCCGGCGAGCGATGCGTAGTGATAGGCGCTACGTGCCACCAAGCCACCCATGCTGTGGCCCATGATAGTCAGTTGCTCGATCGGGTGCGGCCACTCGCGCAGCAGCGCTTCCATCAGGTTGGCAAAGTCGCGGCCGTTGGCCGAAATGTGCCGGCCGGTGTTGTAGTGCAGGTAGATCGGTGTGCAGCCGTGGTCCAGCGCGAGTGCCACACCGTGATCGTGACCGTCGCGCATCCATTGCAGATCATTCATGCACAACCCGTGCACGAGCACGAGCACATTTCGCTTAGGTTCCGGAAACGCAGCAGCTAACGCCGCCTTGGAGATTTCGAGCGGAATCCCGGCTGTGCGCAGGCACATCGCGATGGCGAGGGGATTGCCGGAAGCAACCAGATAGTCGCCGAGCACACCGTTCAGCGCCGCCAGAATGGCTTCGCGTTCCGGTGAGGACCGCCTCTCCGCAATCAGCGGTGCGACCAGGGCAAGTAGTGCATCAACACCGCCGCCAACGAGTCGCCTAACGCCGCGAATTGACCGGTAGACCAAGCCCGTGATGCCCTTGGTCCGTCCCCGGGTTGGTTCACCGAGGATGCTTGGCGTTCTGACGATCGTGTGATGCATCGCCTCGACGAGGTCGGTGAGACCCGCGGTGGCATCAGTGGCTAGGCGATGAAAGCCACGCAGATCCGAGAAGCGCATGTGAGTGCGTTTGATCAATACAAAATTGTGCGGCGCTTTACGCTCGCCCTCCGCGACTATTCTTGCATCATCGTGCTTGAAAACTGAACCCATCCCGGGTTTTCAAACGGGTGAGAAATAGAGTTTCCGGCATGATTCACTTTGGCAGTGAAGGAGCATGCCGTGAAGAGATCGCGCTTTAGCGATGAACAGAACGCGTTTGCCCTGAAGCAGCAAGAACTGGGACGCCGGTGGAGGGCCTTGTATATTCAGAAATAGCGTTTTGTGATGCGCGTTCGTTAGCGACGGTGGAAACTATGATTTTTCCGGGGACGCCGTTGGCGCCTTAAGGCTTGGACCTTGTGGGTTAGATCGGCCCCCCGCCTTCTTTGCCAATACTGTGGAGTATCCCAGACGCAAGAGTCTGCATCACAAGGTCGGTTTCGCAAGGGTGCAAGGTCGGGGAACCGGAGTTCAGCGTAATGCGGGAGTCCGATGAAACAAGTCAATCAAGTCGGAGTAGACGTGGATTCGCGAGAGTTGGTGTGTGTCATGCAGCGCGCCGGGCAACATGTTCCGCTGGCGACGTTTGCGAACGGCGCAGCGGGCCAAGACTGATGCCGTGGATGCCGGGGCGATTCTGGACTTGCTCGAACGGATGCCGTTCACCGCGTGGCAACCGCCCGCCCCGGAGATCCTGGAACTGCAGGCGATCAACCGACGCATCGATCAACTCCACTGCGAGCTCACGCGCGAGAAGAATCGCCGCCATGCCGCGGAGTTTGCCGAGGCGAGTGGCGATGCGATCGCCCATGATATCGAAGTCAACATCCATCAGCTGGAACGGCGCCTCGAGCGCTGCAGCTGCAGGGTCTGCTACTCGTGCATGACGCACCCACGCTGGCCGCGAAGCTCGCCCACCTGGTCTCGGCCAAAGGCATCGGCGGTTTCGGCGATGCCTTTGGCCGAGATCTTGGTGCTGCCGGATGACCTCGCCGCACCGCAGTGGGTCGCCCATGCCGGGCTCGACCCACGTCCGTACGAGTCGGGTACTTCGGTCCATCGGCCACGACGCATCAGCAAAGTCCGCAATCGCCATTTGCGTGCCGCGCTCTATATGCCTGCTCTGATGGCGATTCAACACAAGCCCCACGTCAAAGCGTTCTACAACAAACTCATCCCCGCAGGGAAAAAACCGATGCAAGCCATCGTCGCGTTGATGCGTAAGTTGCTGCACGCCATTTGGGTCATGCGCAAGCACGACCAGGACTTCGACGGCAACAAATTTTTCAAGCTCGCGAAAAAAACCGCTTGACAGAAAAGAGAGTATCTAACCCATTGAGTTAGTGGTGGAGACGAAGGGGATCGAACCCTCGACCTTCGCATTGCGAACGCGACGCTCTCCCAGCTGAGCTACGTCCCCACGGTGGATAAGTATAGCGCCAAACCGCGTCGCCGCTGAGAGACGACCCGCCGCCCGCGCGCGTTGAAACGGCCCTCGTGCTAGATTGATTATTCATTCGTTTTCGGAGCATCCAATGGCACGCCAACCGATTCAGTCCCCCGATGCGCCCGCCGCAATCGGCCCGTACTCGCAAGCGATTCGCGCGGGCGACACCGTTTATCTTTCGGGCCAGATTCCGCTCGATCCGAAGACCGGGCAGCTCGTCGAGGGCATTGACGCGCAAACGCATCAAGTCTTCAAGAATCTGCGTGCGGTCGCCGTGGCCGCCGGCGGATCGCTCGACGACATGGTCAAGCTGTCGATACTCCTGTTCGACCTCGCCGATTTCGCGAAAGTGAACGAGATCATGGCGGGTTATTTCAAAGGGCCGTATCCGGCGCGCGCGACCTACCAAGTCGCCGGGCTGCCGCGCGGCGCGCGCATCGAAGTCGAAGGCATCCTGGTCCTCGCCTAGCCGTTATTGACATTCAGGATATTGCCGTCCGGATCCTTGAACCATGCGGCCTTGAAATCGCCGAAAACGTGAATGTCGCCGTCCCGACGACCCTCGGGCATGTCGTAGTGCTCGAACTTGACTCCGGCGTTCTTTAGATCGCGCACGATCGTATCGAATTCGCTGCCGACGTTCCATGTGGCGGCGGTCGCCTTGTTGGTTCCTGCGTACTGCGATTTATAGACCATGATGGTCGAGCTTCCACTCTTGTAGGTGCTTACTTCGGGGTCGTCGGACTCGGACTTCTTGAGATGGAGCGTGCTTTCATAGAACTTTTTCGCCGCGGCTAAATCCTTAACTGCGATCGTGGCCATCACGCCTTTGTCTGCGAGCATATTGACTCTCCTGTGTAGTGAGGACTGCTTCCCGTCGATCCACAGGTTCGTCAACCGGGCCCGCTCGTTGGTTCCGAGCGCCGAACGACGGAACGTCCATCGACCGCGGCAACAGAGCACCAAGCGCTCATGACCCGGACATCGGCGGCGAAGCCGCGGGCCAAACCGGGCGAAGCGCTCGCCGCAAAGCTCGTCCGTCTCGGCATCTTTCGTGACGCGGATCTCGTCCTGCATCTGCCGCTTCGCTACGAGGATCACACGCAGCTGACGCCGCTCGCCAACGTGCGCAGCGGCGAAACGGTTCAGGCCGAAGGTATCGTGGTCCGCGCCGACATCCAATATCGGCCGCGCCGCCAGCTCGTCTGCCTGATCGAGGACGACAGCGCGCCGCGAGGCATGCGCTCACAACTCGTGCTGCGTTTTTTTTCGTTCTATCCGCGCCACCAGAAGACACTTGCGCAGGGCAATCGAGTGCGCGTATTCGGTGAAGTACGCGAAGGTCACTACGGCCTCGAAATCGTCCACCCGGAATTCAAGGTCGTGACAGGCGATACACCGCTTCCCGACCGCTTGACGCCGGTGTACCCGACGACCGCGGGCCTATCACAGGACACGCTTCGCAAGGTGATTGCGCGCGCGCTGAACGCCGACCCCAACCGTACGGCGGAAGTCATTCCGGGCGATTTTCTGGGGAAACGCAAGTATTGGACTTTCGCCGACGCCGTGCGTTTCCTGCATGCGCCGCCGCCCGGATTGTCGGCGCTCACACGAAAAGCACTCGATGCGCGCACGCATTCGGCGTGGACACGGCTGAAGATCGACGAGCTTCTTGCGCAGCAGCTTTCGCTCAAGGCGCATCGCAAGGCGCGCGCGGCGCGACGCGCACCGGTATTGACGGGCACCGGAAAATTGACGAGCGAATTGCTGAACCGAGTGCCGTTCAAGCTCACGCGCGGGCAGGAGCGCGCCTGGAGCGAGATTCGGCGCGACTTGAAGCGGGCGACGCCGATGCAGCGTCTGTTGCAAGGCGACGTCGGCTCGGGCAAGACAATCGTCGCCGCACTCGCCGCGCTGCAGGGGATCGAAAGCGGGCGTCAAGTCGCGTTCATGGCGCCGACCGAGATACTCGCCGAACAACATTACCGAAAATTGTCGAGCTGGCTCGCGGGTCTCGGCGTCGACATCGTGTGGCTCTCGGGATCGTTGCCCGCGAAAAATCGGCGCAAAGCGACCGAGCGGCTGGCGAGCGGCGATGCACCGTTCGCGGTAGGCACGCATGCGCTGTTTCAAGAAGCGGTCGAGCTGCCGCGTCTCGGACTCGCGATCATCGATGAGCAGCACCGCTTCGGCGTCGCGCAGCGATTGGCCTTGCGCGGCAAAGGGATGGCCGAAGCGCATCAATTGATGATGAGCGCGACGCCGATCCCGCGCTCGCTTGCGATGACCTTCTACGCCGATCTGGATGTCTCGATGATGGATGAGATGCCGCCGGGCCGAACGCCCGTGCAAACGCGTCTCGTCAACCAGAAGCGGCGGGCCGAGATCATTCAGTGGGTCGGCAAGGCGTGTTCGGCAGGTCGACAGGCGTATTGGGTATGTCCCCTGATCGAGGAGTCCGAGAAGCTCGAGCTGCAAACAGCGGTCGCGCTGCATGCGGAACTGACCGCGGCTTATGAGCAGAACATGCGAGTCGGCTTGATCCACGGCAGGATGAAGCCGGACGCCAAAGCGCAGACGATGGACGCCTTCGCCAGCGGCGAAATCGCCGTGCTCGTTGCGACGACCGTCATCGAAGTGGGCGTCGACGTACCCAATGCGTCGATCATGGTCATCGAGCATGCGGAACGTTTCGGCCTTGCGCAACTTCATCAATTACGCGGCCGCGTTGGTCGCGGATCGGCGGAAAGCGCTTGCGTCTTGTTGTTCGAAGAGCCGCTTACCGACACGGCCAAGCAGCGTCTCAAGGTGATCTACGAGCACGGCGACGGTTTCGAGATCGCGCGACAGGATTTGCAAATCCGCGGCCCCGGCGAATTTCTCGGCGCGCGGCAATCGGGCGTGCCGCTGCTTCGCTTCGCCGATCTCGAGCGGGACGCTGCGCTGATCGAGCAAGCGCGCGACATGGCCGACGAGCTGTTGGCAAAAGATCCGGCGGCGGCGCATCGGCATCTCGAGCGCTGGCTCGGAGGGAAACAGGACTACATAAAGGCGTAGACATTGCCGTAAGCGTCGCAGCATTCGCGGTGTCGCTTTGACAATGCCGCCGGTAAAGCTGACCTTCTTTTCAGCTCGATGCTCGTATCCCTGCAGCGCATGCGCCCACGAAGGCCGCGGCACCTCGCGCATGGAAATTGCTCAAACATGTTGTCAGCCGCGGATCGCGCGGCGCCCCGAATGTTGTGCGAGGCGGCCGTACAGGCAGCGAGTCCTCGCTCACCGAAAGGAGAGTGTTATGTTGTCAAGGAAATTGATTTACACCGCGTCGATCGCCGCACTGGCGTTCGGTTTTTCACAAGCGGGCCTGACGCAGAGCCCCGCCATGTCGCCGTCGACGTCGTCGACCAAGCCGGCTGCGACGCAGTCCACCGGATCGGCACACGCCGCCAACCTTTCCCGCGGCGACCGCAAGTTCGTCGAGGAAGCTGCGCAGGGCGGCATGGCGGAAGTCGAGCTCGGCAAGTTGGCGCAGCAAAAAGCCGCCAGCGACCAGGTCAAGCAATTCGGCAAGAAGATGGCCGATGACCATCAAAAGGCGAACGAGCAGCTCAAGACGCTCGCGTCGAAAAAGGGGATCGCCTTGCCCGCCGACATGACGAGCAGCGATCGGCGCGAATACGACAAGCTGCAGAAGAAGTCCGGCGCTGACTTCGATCGCGAGTACATGAAGGAGATGGTCTCGGATCACAAGAAGGACGTGAAGGACTTTGACTCGGCCGCGAAGAAGGCCGACGATGCCGATATCAAGAGCTTCGCGTCCACCACACTGCCTACGTTGCAGCAGCATCTGGATCTCGCACAACAAACGGAGAATGTCGCGAAGTCGGAGGGGAACCAAAAGACCAGTTCGGCGCGTTAGCAGATGGCCGACGCCCCCGGCGGGCAAGGGCAAGCCGGAGGGCTATTCGGCGGCAATTTGATCGTGGTCAAGCTCGGGGCGGGCCTAACGCGCCCGCCCCGTAGGGTATTTTTGGACTCGATCGGGTAAAATTCGCCCGCAAAGGGCCACCCGATCCATGTCGCTCCATACGCTCGGTCTCAACCATACGACCGCACCCCTCGAGGTGCGCGCGAAAGTTGCGTTCGCGCCGGACGCGCTGACCGACGCGCTCCGTGACTTGACTGGCGCGAGAAAGGTCAAGGAAGCGGCGATTCTCTCGACGTGCAATCGCACGGAGGTCTACTTTCACGGGGACGATCCGCAATGGGTCGTGCGTTGGCTCGAGGGGGTGCAAAATCTCTCGCGCGATGCGCTCGCGCCCTACGTCTACACGTTACCCCGCGAGCAGACCGTCACGCATGCGTTCCGGGTCGCGAGTGGACTGGATTCGGTCGTGCTGGGCGAGCCGCAGATCCTGGGCCAGATGAAGCAGGCCGTGCGCTCGGCCGAGGCGGCCGGGTCGCTCGGCGTCGTCTTGAATCGGTTGTTTCAGCGCACGTTCGCCGTTGCGAAAGACGTGCGGACGCAGACGGACATCGGCAGCGCGTCGATCTCGATGGCCGCCGCGGCGGTCAAGCTCGCCGAACGGATTTTTCCATCGATCGCGGATCAGCGCGTGTTGTTGGTCGGCGCGGGCGAGATGATCGAGCTCGCGGCCACCCATTTCGCAACCAAGAAGCCGAAGTCGATCACCGTTTCCAATCGCACGATGGAGCGCGGCGAGAAGCTCGCACAACGATTTTCGGCCGAAGCGATCACGCTGAACGAGCTGCCGGAGCGCTTGGCGCATTTCGACATCGTCGTCACGTGCACGGCCAGCACGCTGCCGATCATCGGCAAGGGATTGCTCGAGCGCGTGATCAAGCAACGTCGGCATGCGCCGATTTTCATCGTCGATCTCGCGGTTCCGCGGGACGTCGAGGCGGAGGCGAGTGCCCTTCCGGACGTGTTTCTCTACAGCGTCGACGATCTCGCGGAAATCGTGAAAGACAATCTGCAGATCCGCCGTGAGGCCGTCGTGCAGGCCGAACAGATGATCGCCCAGCAGACCGCGCATTTTCTGCGCTGGCTCGAGGGCCGCAGCGTCGTGCCCACGATTGCCGCGTTGTCCAACCACCACGATGCGCTGCGCGCGGCCGAGCTCGAACGCGCGCGCCGAATGCTCGCTTCCGGAATGCCGGCCGATCAAGTGCTCGACGGCCTCGCGCGAGCGCTCACCAATAAGTTTCTGCATGCGCCGCTTGTGGCGCTCAATGCCGCCGGCGATGCCGAGCGCGCCGAATTGATCGCTTCACTATCGCGCGTCTACAAGCTGCCGGATCCGCCGTCGGGCGAGTCGTAGCGCCGCTTTTTCAGCCGTCGTCCCCGCAATCGCGGGATTCATTGTTCGTCGTCGGCCGCGCCGGCTTGTCATGGGCGCAACGGCGACAATTTGGAACCCATGAAACATTCGCTCCGCCTGAAGCTCGACCAACTCGAATCTCGCCTGAGCGAGCTCCATCACCTGCTCGCCGCCGAGAACGCGACGCGCGACATGGACCGTTATCGTGCACTCGCGAAGGAGCATGCCGAGATCGATCCGATCGTTGCGCGTTTTCGCGACTTCACGCAAGCCGAGGCCGATCTCGCCGCCGCGAACGAGTTCGGTAACGACCCCGAGATGAAGGCGCTCGCAGACGAAGAGCGCGCGAGTGCGCAGTCGCGGCTCGAGCGGATCGCCGACGAGTTGCAGGCGATGCTTTTGCCGAGAGATCCGAACGACGAGCGCAACGTTTTTCTGGAAGTGCGGGCAGGTACCGGCGGCGAGGAGTCGGCGCTCTTCTCGGGCGATCTCTTCCGCATGTACGCGCGCTACGCGGAACGGCGCAAATGGAAGGTCGACATCGTATCGTCGTCGCCGTCGGATCTCGGCGGCTACAAGGAGGTGATCGCGCGCATCGTGGGCAACGGCGTCTATGCCAAGCTCAAATTCGAATCGGGCGGTCACCGCGTGCAACGGGTGCCGGAGACGGAGGCACAGGGGCGGATCCATACGTCTGCCTGTACGATCGCCGTATTGGCGGAGGCCGACCCGGTCGCCGACATCGCGATCAACCCTGCGGACTTGCGGATCGACACGTTTCGCGCGTCGGGTGCCGGCGGGCAGCATGTGAACAAGACCGACTCGGCCGTGCGCGTCACGCATCTGCCGACTGGCATCGTCGTCGAATGTCAGGACGATCGCTCCCAACATCGCAATCGAGCGCAAGCAATGTCGGTGCTGGCGTCGCGACTCGTCGAGAAGGAGCGTCAGGAGCGGCAGCAGAAAGAGGCGGCGCATCGGAAGAGCCTGATCGGCTCGGGCGACCGGAGCGAGCGCATTCGCACGTACAACTTTCCGCAAGGCCGCGTGACCGACCACCGCATCAACCTGACGCTCTACAAAATCGACGCCATCATGGACGGCGATCTCGACGAGCTGATCAATGCGCTCGCGCAGGAGTTTCAGGCCGAGCAGCTTGCGGCCCTTGCCGGAGAAACGGCGTGATCGCTAAAAAACCGTGGCTGCAGACGTTGCGAATCGACCTCCGGGAATTCACGCGCGATGATTTCGACGATTTGCTGCGGCTCGACAGCGACTCGCGGGTGACGAAATACCTCAACGGCGGCAAGCCGATGTCGAGGAAGGAAGTGGAAGCCGCGCTTGGTCGCGTCACGCGCTATTACCGCAGCGTGCATGGATTGGGAGTCTGGTATGCGACGCGCCGCGACACCAGCGCGTTCATCGGCTGGTACTGCCTCAAATATTGTCCGCCGACTTGCGACGTCGAAGTCGGCTATCGTCTTCTATACAACGCGTGGGGCCAGGGTTTTGCCACCGAAGGTGCGACCGATCTCATCCGCTACGGCTTTGACGACCTCGGGCTCGACAGGATCATCGGCGTGACCCATCCCGGTAACCGCGCGTCGCAACGCGTGCTGATGAAGTCGGGGCTCGCTGACGCGGGATTCGAGCGGAAGTATTACGACCGGCGGTTGCGATTATTCGTCGGCCATCGCGACCGGCGCACGTAACGCTCGGGACACGGTTCCGTGAGTCCGACAATTCGCCAGGCGCTCGCCCAGAGCGGACTCGTCCCGGTCGACGCGCAAGTGTTGCTCGCCTACGTGCTGGCCAACACGCGCGCGTGGCTCGCGGCACACGCGGAGGAAGCATTGACGCCCAACGAGGCGGCGCGCTTCTTTTCGCTCGCGCGCCGACGTCGCGACGGCGAGCCGATCGCTTACCTGACCGGGACGCGCGAATTCTGGGGGTTGTCGCTGCTCGTCACGCCGAACGTTCTGATTCCGCGGCCCGAGACGGAAACGCTCGTCGAACGTGCATTGAAGAAAATTCCACTGGATCGCGAATCGCACGTGCTCGATCTCGGGACCGGATCGGGCGCGGTTGCGCTGGCGTTGGCCCGCGAACGGCCGAAGGCGCGCTTCATCGCGACGGATGTGAGCGAAGCAGCGCTCCGCGTCGCCGATGCGAATGCCCGGCGTTCGGGAATCTACAACGTCGAATTCGTGCGTGCGGACTGGTATTCGGAGCTGCCGCTTCCTCTTGCGCGTCCCGCGTTCGACGTCATCGTCAGCAATCCGCCGTATATCGCGGCGAGCGATCCGCATTTGGGCGAAGGCGATTTGCGTTACGAGCCGATACCGGCGCTGACCGCCGGTGGCAATGGGCTCTCCGCGCTCGTCACGATCGTCGAGGGCGCCGCGGCACGTCTTACCCAGGATGGCTGGCTGCTGGTCGAGCACGGCTACGATCAACAACACGCCGTACGCGCATTGTTCGAATCGGCGGCCTTCGCTGATCTCGAATCGACGCGCGATCTTTCCGGCATTCCACGCGTTTTCTCGGGACGACGCGATTAACCGTACACGCGTCATCGGACGCGCTCGGAGAAATTCACAATTCAGGGATTGACAGGACCATGACATCGTCAGAGCTCCCTCGCGTCACCTCTAGAAGTAGTTGACACGCAAGACTGCGCCCCCCCACTGACCGCGGCGACATCCTTGATGTGACGACGCTCGTGCGCGGCGCGCGATGTCGACAAAACGACGTCGCGCTTGCAGCGATTTTTTTTCCCAAGTCGCGACGGCGTCGTCGATCCGAACGGAGCCAGCATGACACCGAGGAAACGTGCGTCCATCGCCATTGTCACCGTCTCACTGTCCGCGCTTGGCAGCGTGCTCGCGCAAACCGAAATCGATTCGGTGCGAGTGCGTTCGCCGCGTCATGTGCACCCGCCCAGCCCGCAACCGCGAGCCAGCGATTTCGGAGGTCCGCTGTCGGGACTGACGACCGCGCAGATCAACGCATTCATGGAGGGCCGCGAGGAGTTCGCAGCGACGGACGACGCAGCGAGCGGACTTGGTCCCGTCTTCAACAATGTCTCGTGCGTCGCATGCCATTCGGATCCTGTAACAGGGGGCGGAAGCCTTATTCTAGAGACACGGTTCGGGCACGTCGCGAACGGGCACTTCGATCCGTTGGCACAAAAGGGCGGGTCGCTGCTGCAGGACAACGCGGTCGACCCGACCGCGCAGGAGACGCTTCCTCCGCAAGCGAACGTCGTCGCCAAGCACAAAACGACCCCATTGTTTGGCGCGGGATTGATGGAGGCAATACCTGACGCGGCGATCCTTGACAACGCATCGCGCGCAAAGCCGGACGGCATACGCGGCCATGCGGCGGTGGTGCAGGACGTCGCATCGGGGCAGCAGCGTATCGGGCGATTTGGATGGAAAGCGCAGCAACCGACGCTGCTGGCGTTTGCAGGCGATGCATATTTGAACGAGATGGGTATCACGAACAAACAAGCAAAGCGGCACATCGGCGCCAGGTGAGAAAAATTTTCGCGCAAATCGGCTGCCAGCATTGTCACGTGCCGGCGATGACGACAGGATCGAGCGACATCGCCGCACTCGACAACAAGAGCGTTCCGCTGTTCTCGGATCTGTTGTTGCACGATATGGGGTCGCTCGGTGACGGCATCGCGCAGTCCGTCGCCCAGATGGACGAGATAAAGACTGCACCGTTATGGGGTCTCCGCGTACGCGCACCGTATCTGCACGACGGCCGGGCGCCTACCGTCGACGCTGCAATCCGTGCGCATGACGGCGAGGCTGCACCGGCACGCGATCGCTTCATCAAGCTCTCGCCGGATCTACAGTCGGAGCTCACCGAATGCGCGACGATGAGGTTCGGCGTCACCCCGAAGCTTTTTGTCGCTTTTTTTGGCGACCAACGTCGCGATCGCGCTCGTCGTCGCAATTTCCGCGCAGATCGCCGTCAGGACCGGCTTCTGCAACTACGTGAACGAACGGGAAGACCGAAGGCTTTCCAATCTCGCCGAATCGCTCGTCGACGCCTGCCGCGAGCACGGCGATTGGAAGTTTTTGCGCCTGATGCAACGGCCCCACTGACCGTGTACCAGCGCTGCTTGGAACTGTGGAAAAAATGTGAAGTCGCAACATGCAAGCGCTGAAGCAAGCGGGTGAACGTTTCAGATGTCCCTCTGTTAAGCTTTGCTTAACCCGTCTCGGATACATTCACACCATTCTCTTCGGGAAGGATCGACCGTGATTGCGAGACTCCTCACGTTCATCGTCGCGCTGACGCTCGCCGGCGGTGCGTACGCGCAGGACAAGAAGCGCATCGACAAAGCGGCCGACATGCCGCGGTTCACCTACAAGGTCGATGGCAAGCTCGATGAAGTGGTCCGCGACGATGCGAAGTTCATGGCGTTCTCGACCGAATTGCGGCGCGATACCGAATCGGTGCTCGCGCAATACGACATCGCCGACAAGGCGATGCTTCGCCAGGAGCTCGGCATCGTCGTGCGGCTCGATTACCTCGAGGGCCGCTACGATGAAACGCTGAAGAACGCGGCGCGCATCCGCGAGCTGGAAGAAAAACCGGCGGACAAGCTTCTATCGGGGCTCTCGCTCCGCGCGATGATCGCCGCCGAGCGCAAGGTCGGCAACAAGACCTCCGACGCCTATCGCGCCGAAGTCAACCGCCTGATCAGCGCCGAGCTCGCGACGATGCCCTATGAAGTCGTGCAAAACGAAATCAAGGAAGGTAAAGCCGGCGCCGAAATTCTGAGCGAGGCGCTCGCGCTTGGCTACATCCGCGAAGCGCTGCAGCCCATCGTCGACCAAGCCGGCACGCTCTCGTCCGATCTCGCGCCGGCGCTCGTCAATGCGCGCTATCGGATCGTCGCGATCCTGCCGCTCAAGGACACGTTGGTCGGGACCTATGGAACGTATCTCGCCGCGCACAAGGTCGACAAGCCCGACATCTGGGCTGCGCGCGATGTCGCGCTCGCACCCGGCAAAGGCGAAAAGCCGGTGAACATCGCGATCTGGGACAGCGGAGTCGACACGGCGCTGTTTCCGGGGAAAGTGATCAAGGGCGCCGACGGCAAACCAGCGCTGATCGCCTTCGACAAGTACTCGAACCCGGCAACCGGCGAATTGCAGCCGATCCCGGCGGACCTTCGCGCCAGAGTGCCGCAGATGAAAGCGCGGCTCAAGGGCTTCTCCGATTTACAGGCGAATATCGACAGTCCCGAAGCGACCGAGCTCAAGAAATTCCTGTCGACATTGAAGCCGGACGAATACAAGGCGACGATCGAGGAGATCAATCTCGCGGGCAATTGGATGCACGGCACGCACGTCGCCGGCATCGCCGTCGCGGGGAATCCCTACGCGCGCATCGTCGTCGCGCGAATCGAATTCGGTCACACGTTGCGGCCCGATCCGTGTCCGTCGCAGGAGTTGGCGGAAAAAGACGCCCGCAACATGCAGACCTACGTCGACTTCATGAAAAAGAACGGCGTGCGCGTCGTCAACATGAGCTGGGGCGGCAGCGTGAAAGGCATCGAGGAAGATCTCGAGCTCTGCAACATCGGCAAGACGCCCGACGAGCGTAAGGCAATCGCGCGCAAGTATTTCGATCTGCAAAAGAACGCGCTCGCCAAGGCATTCGCGAGCGCGCCCGACATTCTGTTCGTTGCCGCGGCCGGCAACGCGAATTCGGATTCGACGTTTGCCGAAGCGATTCCGGCGGCGATCGACGCGCCGAATCTATTGACGGTGGGCGCTGTCGACAAGGCCGGCGACGAAGCGTCGTTCACGAGCTACGGACCGACCGTCGTCGTGCATGCGAACGGCTACCAGGTCGAGAGCGTGATTCCCGGCGGCGAGAAGCTCGCCGAGTCCGGGACGTCGATGGCGTCCCCTCAGGTCGCGAATCTCGCCGGCAAGATCCTCGCGGTCAATCCGTCGCTGAAACCGCAGGACGTGATCGCGTTGATTCGGGACACGGCAGAGAAAACCGCGGACGGTCGGCGTACGCTCGTCAATCCGAAAAAGGCGGTCGACACGGCGCAAAAACGCGTGGCGAACGCGCCGGCCGACCTGATTGTCAGGCCGGCTGCTTGAGCGCGGAGGGTGCGGGAACGCCGAGCTTCTCGCGCCAGGGCGCCAGCGAAGGCAGTATCGACGGATGTAATCGCACGCCGTTCGCGCGCTGATCGCGAAATCGGGCGAGCCCGCCTTCGCCCGGCAGCCGGACGCGCTCGACGCCGGGGCGCGGCTTCGCGTCATGACAGGCGTCGACCAGCCAATCCATTTGCCGTGCAAATGCGGCCGCACCGCCGAATGCCTGCGGATCGATCGCCTGTACAAACACCGTCGCGCCCCAGCCCTCGTTCGGATCGGCGCGGCCCATTGCGGCCAGACCCGCGGTCAGCGCTTCGATCAACAGCGCGAGCGCGTAACCCTTGTGGCCCGCGTCGAGTCCGCCGAGCGGCAGCAATGTCCCGCGCGGCTCGGTGAACAACACGCTCGGATCGTTGGTCGCATTGCCCTGTGCGTCCTGAACCCACGGATGCGGCAACTTCTCACCGGCCTTGTGAAGGCGCGCGGTCAAACCGTTGGTGGTGAGGCTGGCTGAGACGTCGAGCACGATTGGATCGCGCGATGTCGGAATGCCGGCGGCGATAGGATTGGGCGTGAACACCGGCGTGACGCCGCCGAACGGCGCGACGCTCGCCATCGCGGGATCCGAGCAATAGACGAGCGCGACCATGCCACGCTCAGCGGCGCGCTTGGCGTACGCGGCAAGACACGCGATGTGATGCGAGCGTCGGATGACGATCGTCCCGGTACCTTGTGCAGCGGCCAGCTCGGTCGCGCGATCCAATGCGCGGAGCGTGCACCACGGTCCCGGCAGTCGGTGGCCATCCCATGTCTCTGCGGCGCCGCGGGCATGGACGACGGTGATCGCACCGTCGCGCGCCATCGTGCCGCGATCGATCTCCGCCAAGTAAGCGCCGAGCAGGCTGAGCCCGTGCGTCGTATGGCCGAGAAGATCGCCCTCGACGAGAATCGTTGCGACATCGCCGGCGATATCCGCGCGAACGCCGGTCCGTACCAGCAGTGCGCGAGCAAGCTCGACGAGCGCGTCGGCCGCGTAGCGTTCGATTTTCGTCTCCATCATTCGAGTCTAGCAGCCCAACGGAACGCGCGCGGCGGCCGAGGCCCGTGCCGCCTGACGGGACCGGGTAAACTCCCCCGCCGTGCTGCCGTCCTCCCTGCAGATCAGCATCGTTACCTATCGCCCGGATCTGCGGATTCTGGAGCGCGTGTTGCGCAAGCTCGAGCTGGCGATCGGCGCCGCGCGTGCCGCGGGCGCGCTCAAATCCGTCCATCTTGCGCTGATCGACAACAGCGAGGACCCGGTGATCGCGCAGCGCGTGTTCGAGATCGGCCGCCTGCGGTTCAATGACTCCGGCGTGCGCCTCATCCTTCGGCACGGCCATTCGAATATCGGTTACGGCGCCGCGCATAATCTCGTTCTCCACGGTACCGGCGCCGACTACCACCTGGTGATGAATCCCGATGTCGAAGTCGCAACCGACGCGCTCGCCTCCGCCATCCAATGGCTGGACGCGCATCCCGAAGTCGGCGCGCTGGCGCCGATGGCCCGCGGACCGGACGGCAGCCGGCACTATCTTTGCAAACGTTACCCATCGGTGTTTGATTTGCTGCTGCGTGGATTTGCCCCGCGGGCGATCCGAGCACTCTTCCGCGGACGGCTCCATCGCTATGAGATGCGCGATCTGGTCGACGTGAAGCCGCCACGGGAGGTGTTCGGCATTCCGGCGCTGTCGGGCGCATTCATGCTGTTGCGGCGCGACGCGATCGACCGCACCGGCGGTTTCGATCCGTCGTTCTTCCTCTACTTCGAGGATTACGATTGGAGCTTGCGCCTCGGCCGCGTAACCACCACTGCGTACGTCCCGTCGGTGCGCATCATTCACTATGGCGGCGACGCCGCGCGTAAAGGATGGCGGCACGTGGAGTCGTTCCTCCGTAGCGGTCTGCGCTTCTATCGCAAGCACGGCTGGAAGTGGTTCTGACGATCATGCCCGCGACGCACGACAGCGCCTTGATCGCCGTCACCGGCGCCGGTGGATTCATCGGCACGGCGTTGACGTCGCGATTGCGCGCAACGAAACGGCGTTACCGCGGAATCGTGCGCGCGTTGAAATTCCTGCAGACACCGTCGTCCGACCAGCACGTGATCAGCGATCTCGCTTCGGCCACCGATGACGCGCTTGCCCATGCGCTCGCGGGCGCCCGCGCCGTCGTGCACCTTGCCGGACGCGCGCATGTCATGCACGAGCCGCTGCGCGATTCGCAGGTTGCCTATCACGAGACGAACGTCGTTGCCACGCGGCGCGTCGCGGAAGCGGCTGCGCGCGCCGGCGTCAAGCGCTTTTTGTTCGTGAGCACGATCAAGGTCAACGGCGATGCGACGCTCCCTGGACACCCGTTTCACGAGAGCGATCCGCCGCAGCCGCGGGAAGCTTATGGACGCACCAAATGGGAAGCGGAGCAGGCGTTGGCCGAGATCGCGCGGATGTCGGGAATGTCATGTTTCGTCCTTCGGCCGCCGCTCGTGTACGGCCCCCACGTGCGCGGCAATTTCCTCGCGTTGTGGCGCGCGGTCGAGCGCGGCGCGCCGCTGCCCCTTGGACGCATCGGCAATCGCCGCAATCTGCTCTACGTGGGCAACCTCGTGCACGCGATCATCGCCTTGCTCGATTCGCCGCAGGACGACGGCGGCACGTGGCTCGTCGCCGATCGCGAATCGGTGTCGACGCCGGAGCTCGTCAATCGAATCGCGGCGGCGTTGAAGGTGCCGTCACCGGTGTCGCATTTGCCAGTGCCGTTGCTGCGCGCAGGCGCCGCCTTCGCGGGTCGGCGTGCAATGGCGTCGCGGCTCGTCGACTCGCTCGAGATCGATGCGTCGGCACTCGTGAAGCGAATCGGCCCGCTGCCGTACTCGCTCGAGGAGGGCATGGCGGCAACCGCGGCGTGGTGGCGGAGCCGGCAGGATTGACAGAAACGATCAGCGGCATGATCGCTATAATCGATCGGTGAGCAAATTGAAAACGCGCCCGGGCGGACGGCGAATGGATGCGCTGCGTCCGATCGTCATCACGCGGGGCTTTACCAGGCACGCGGAAGGCTCGGTGTTGATCGCGCAGGGCGATACGCAGGTTCTGTGCACGGCGAGCGTGGAGGAAGGCGTGCCGGCGTTTATGAAAGGCCGCGGCGAAGGCTGGATCACCGCCGAGTATGGAATGCTGCCGCGCTCGACACACACGCGGATGCGTCGGGAAGCCGCCGATGGCAAGCAGTCCGGGCGCACGCAGGAAATTCAGCGCCTGATCGGCCGCAGCTTGCGGGCAATCGTCGACCGTATCGCGCTCGGCGAGCGCACGATACGCATCGATTGCGACGTGTTGCAGGCCGACGGCGGTACGCGTTGCGCGTCGATTACGGGCGCGTGCGTCGCGGTCGCCGACGCGATTCACTGGTGCAAGACGCAAAAGGTCCTGGACGGCGATCCGTTGCGCGATTTCGTCGCGGCCGTATCGGTCGGCGTCGTCGGCGGCATGCCGATGCTCGATCTCGACTACGCCGAGGATTCGGCGTGCGACACCGACATGAACATCGTCATGACGGGTGCCGGCGCATTCGTCGAGCTGCAAGGAACCGCCGAAGGCGCGCCGTTTTCCCGTAAGCAGATGGACGCGTTGGTCGCGCTCGGCGAGCGTGGCATCCGTAAGTTGATCACAGCGCAGAAAGCGGCGCTCAGGACGTGATCTCGCGCCTGGTTCTCGCGTCGAGCAATTCCGGCAAGCTCCGAGAATTCGCGCGCTTGCTTGCGCCGCTCGGCATCGATGTCGTCGCGCAAGGTGCGCTCGGCATTACGGATGCCGAGGAGCCGCACCCGACATTCGTCGAGAACGCGCTCGCCAAGGCGCGCCATGCCACCGGGTGGGCGAAGCTGCCCTCGCTCGCCGATGATTCCGGAATCTGCGTCGACGCCCTGAATGGCGCGCCCGGCGTGCAAAGCGCGCGTTACGCGGGCGAACCGAAGTCCGATGCACGCAACAATGCGAGACTGATCGAGGTGCTTTCGGGCATCGCCGATCGTCGCGCGCATTACTACTGCGTTCTGGTGTTGATGCGAAGTGTCGACGATGCAGAGCCGTTGATCGCCGACGGAACGTGGTGGGGCACGATCGCGGACGAGCCGCGCGGCACGGGCGGCTTCGGCTATGACCCGCTTTTCCGTGATGCGCAAACCGGCATGAGCGGCGCGGAAATGCCGCTCGAGATGAAGAACGTGGTATCGCACCGCGGCAGGGCCATGCGCGCGTTGATCGACCGTTTGAACGAGGTGCGTGCGCATGAGCGCTGACAAGCGTGCCGAGGTTTTCGCGTTTTCGGCCTCGACGCTGACGCGGCCGAAATTCACGGCGCTGCCGCCGCTGTCGCTCTACGTCCACATTCCGTGGTGTCTCAAGAAATGTCCGTATTGCGATTTCAACTCGCACGAAGCGCGTGCCGACGTGCCGGAAGATGCCTACATCGACGCGCTGCTCAGGGATCTCGAGCTCGCGCTGCCGTCGATATGGGGCCGCAAGGTGCTGTCGGTCTTCATCGGCGGCGGCACGCCGAGCCTGTTTTCCGCTGCGTCGATCGACAAGCTGCTGTCGGGCATTCGCGCCCGCGTTCCGCTTTATCCGGACGCCGAGATCACGCTCGAGGCCAACCCCGGAACCTTCGAGCGGGCGAAATTTGCCGGCTACTACGCAGCGGGCGTCAATCGACTATCGATCGGCGTGCAGAGCTTCGATCCGCGGCATCTGGAGGCGCTGGGCCGTGTGCACGATGCCGACGAAGCGCGCCGTGCGGTCGAAGCGGCGACGATGATGTTCGAGACTGTCAACCTCGATCTCATGTACGCGCTGCCGGGCCAAACGTTGGACGATGCGAAGCGCGATCTCGAAATCGCGCTTCAGTTTTCGCCGCCGCATCTTTCGTTCTATCACCTGACGATCGAGCCCAACACGCTGTTCCATCGCTATCCGCCGTCGTTGCCTGACGAGGATATTGCGGCCGACATGGAGGAGTCGATCGACGCGGCGCTCGCACGTTCCGGCTACTTTCATTACGAGACGTCCGCGTATGCGCAGCCGGGTCACGAATGCCGGCACAACATCAACTATTGGCGCTTCGGGGATTACCTGGGCATCGGCGCCGGCGCGCACTCGAAGATCTCGTTTGCCGACACGATCGTACGGCAAATGCGCTGGAAGCAACCGCAGCAATATCTGGCGCGTGTCGCGAAAGATGTGCCGGTGCAGGAAGAGGCCGAGGTGACGCGTGCAGACGTCGGATTCGAATTCATGCTGAACGCGCTGCGTCTCGCCGAGGGCGTGCCGACGTCGCTGTTCTCGGAGCGCACCGGATTTTCGCTGTCACTCGTCTCGCGCGAAATCGAGATCGCAACGCGCAAGGGACTGCTCGAGCCGGAGCCTGCCGTGATCAAGCCGACCGAGATGGGCCGACGGTTTTTGAACGATCTGCAGCAAATCTTCTTGCCGGATTCCA
>DASXPO010000217.1:0-3624 GCA_036493535.1 Casimicrobiaceae bacterium | reverse complement strand
CGCGAAGCGGCAATCGAAGCGATTGCGAGCGCGGAGCAGGGGGATGTCGCAATCGTATTCGGCACGGAGATGTCGGGGCTGACGAACGACGAGCTCGCACGCTGTGCGATCGCCGCGACGATTCCCGCGAACCCCGATTACGCGTCGCTCAATCTGGCCGCCGCCGTTCAGGTCGCCGCGTATGAGATCCGGGTTGCGGCAACGGACGCTTCCGGATGGAGCGCGCCGCGCTATCCACCGGCGACCTACGACGAAATCGAAGGGCTGTACCGGCATGCGCAACAAACGCTGACTTCGCTCGCGTTTCTGAATCCCGCGATGCCCAAACGCTTGCTGCCGCGATTGCGGCGCTTGTTCGGACGTGCGGTGTTGGAACACGAGGAGATCAACATTCTCCGGGGCATTCTGGCCCGAATCGACGAGCTGATTGCCGGACGCGAGCCGCGGAACAAGCGATGACTCGCGTGCTCGAGCAAGCCGCCGACCCGCGGACCGAAGACGCAGCGCTTGCCGCCCCTCGCTGTCGCAATTGCGGAGCGCTCGCTTCCGGCCGCTACTGTGCCGGTTGCGGACAGGTGATGGCGGCGGCGACGATGGTCTCGTTTTCGTCGCGATCGTGTGGCGCTGACGACAAACGCTTCACGACGACTTGCAAACTTCGACGGCGTCGGATCTGAACTTCGCCAATCGTGTTTCATGCTCCGATTTCCGGGCTTCCATCGCCTTGATCGCCTGGTCGTAGCGCGCGCACATCGGCTTGGTGGAGCAGGTCTCGCGCCCTTTCCGGTCGGTTGCGAGTGTTTGCTCGAAACTCGAGAGCGAGTTTTCCTCCTTGGCGATCCGCCGCTGCAGCGTGTCGCATTTCTTGCCGACCCGCGATTCCGCGTTACTTCCTTTGGCCCCGGGGTCTTGCGCGTGAATCGGCAGTGCAAATGCGAGTGCGAGAAGCGCCAGCGGAATACTTGAGTGTTTCTCTCGGAAATGGGAAAATCGCCGCATGTTCGACCGACTCCGCGAAGACATTGCCGTTGTATTCGACCGCGATCCGGCGGCGCGTTCGGCGTTCGAGGTGCTGACGTGCTACCCCGGGCTCCACGCGCTGGTCTGGCACCGTGTGGTCGTGAATCCGCTTTGGCGACACAGTCTTCGTTGGCTGGCCCGCTGGCTTGCGCATTGGGGACGCTGGCTCACCGGCATCGAGATTCATCCGGGCGCCACGATTGGCCGGCGTGTTTTCATCGATCACGGGATGGGCGTTGTGATCGGCGAGACGGCCGAGATCGGCGACGACAGTACGCTCTACCATGGCGTTACGCTCGGTGGCACGTCGTGGAACAAGGGCAAGCGGCACCCGACGCTCGGACGCAGCGTCGTGATCGGGGCCGGCGCGAAGATACTCGGCCCCATTCTGGTCGGCGACGGAGCAAAGATCGGATCGAATGCGGTCGTCGTCCGCGACGTCCCGGCAGGATCGACGGCTGTCGGCGTCCCGGCGCGAATCTCGACGCCGGAGGACCGGGCCCGCCGGGAGGAAAAGGCATCCCAGATGGGCTTCTCCGCCTACGCGATCTCGGCGGACATGAGCGATCCGGTCGTACAGGCGATCCATAAGCTCCTGGACCATGCGGCAGCCACCGAGGACCGCATGAACCGGCTGGTCGAGCAACTGCAGCGCGACGGTGTCGAGTGCGGCGATGCGAAGGCCGTGACCGACGCCTTCGACCCCCGGCAAATCAACAAAATGGTTGAGTGAACTCCACGGGCATTTAGTTGACTAAATCGTTCGGGAATTGTAAAATCCGCTGTCCTGGACAAGCATGGAAGAGTGCCCCGGATCGCGCGGCGGAACGAAGGTTTATTGGACGCCAACGGTTGCAAACCCGTTTGGCCCAGGATGGATACCGAGATGCGGCTTACGACCAAGGGACGATTTGCCGTCACGGCGATGATCGACGTGGCGATGCACGGCACACAGGCGCCGGTGACGCTCGCCGCTGTTTCGGAGCGCCAGCGGATTTCTCTGTCGTATTTGGAGCAGCTCTTCGGCAAGCTCCGCCGGCACGGACTGGTGGAAAGCGTGCGGGGGCCGGGAGGCGGCTACAACCTCGCGCATCCCGCTGACGGCGTATCGATCGCCGACGTGATTCTCGCCGTCGACGAGCCGATCGACGCGACGCAATGCGGCGGCCGCGAAAACTGCTTCGATGACCGCCGATGTATGACGCACGAGTTGTGGGCCGGCTTGAATGAACACATATTTGGGTATCTGCGGTCCGTGACGCTGGCCGAATTGGTGCGACAGCAACAGCAACCGAAATCCGGCGACGTTTCCGTATTGCAGGACCATCGGCAACCCGCCAATCCGCGCAAACCAGAACTGCTCCCGTCATGAAGCTACCGATCTATCTCGATTATTCGGCGACGACGCCCGTCGATCCACGGGTCGCGCAGAAGATGATTCCGTACTTGACCGAGCATTTCGGCAATCCGGCGTCGCGCTCGCACTCGTTCGGCTGGACGACCGAGGCGGCTGTCGAGGAAGCGCGCGAGCACGTCGCAGCGCTCGTCAATTGCGATTCGAAGGAGCTGGTGTGGACGTCCGGCGCGACCGAATCGATCAATCTGGCGCTCAAAGGCGCGGCGCACTTCTATCGCGACAAAGGCAAGCACCTCGTTACCGTTCGCACCGAGCACAAGGCAACGCTCGACACGATGCGGGAGCTCGAGCGCGATGGCTTCGAAGTCACGTATCTCGATGTTCTTCCGAACGGACTGCTCGACCTGGAGGCGTTCAAAGCTGCACTCCGGCCCGACACGAGCGTCGTCTCGGTGATGTATGTGAACAACGAGATCGGCGTCATCCAGGACATTCCGGCGATCGGTGAAATCTGCCGGTCGCGCGGCATCATCTTTCACGTCGACGGCGCACAGGCCACCGGCAAGGTGCCGATCGATCTTCGCGCGCTCAAAGCGGACTTGATGTCGTTTTCCGGGCACAAGACGTACGGCCCGAAAGGCGTCGGCGCATTGTTCGTGCGCCGCAAGCCGCGCGTGCGTATCGAGGCGCAGATGCACGGCGGCGGCCACGAGCGCGGGATGCGCTCCGGCACGTTGCCCACGCATCAAATCGTCGGCATGGGCGAAGCATTTCGCTTGGCCAAGCTTGAAATGGCGACAGAAGGCGAGCGGATCCGCATGTTGCGCGATCGTTTACGGAAGGGCCTCTCGGAAATCGAGGAGGTCTACGTGAACGGCGACGCCGAACGACGGGTGCCCCATAACTTGAACGTCAGCTTCAACTTCGTCGAAGGCGAAAGCCTGATCATGGCGATCAAGGATATCGCGGTGTCGTCCGGCTCCGCGTGCACGTCGGCTTCGCTCGAGCCTTCGTACGTGCTGCGCGCATTGGGACGTAGCGACGAGCTCGCGCATAGCTCGATCCGTTTCACCGTCGGTCGCTTCACGACGGAAGAGGAGATCGACTTCACCATCGATCTCGTCAAACGGAAAATCGCCAAGCTGCGGGAGTTGTCGCCGCTGTGGGAAATGCACAAGGATGGCATCGACTTGAATACTGTCGTGTGGGCGGCGCATTAGCAGGAAACGACTGAGAGGTTTCAAATG
>DASXPO010000216.1:0-10394 GCA_036493535.1 Casimicrobiaceae bacterium | reverse complement strand
GGGAATTCCGTGGCAAACCACATGATTGACCGACGTGCAGAGTGACGCGGGATATGGCGTGTGCCCCGGGGGCGCGTAGTTGAGCGTCGCGGGAACCGTTCCCTGCTCGTTGACCATGTATTCGTGCGCGAGCGTGTCGATCTCGCGGGTCGTCACACCCGATTTCACGTACAGCGTCAGATAGTCGAGAAGCTCGCTTGCGAGCCGGCCCGCTTCACGCATGCCTGCAACATCTTCGGCGGATTTGAAGGTAACGGACATTTCGCGTATCAGTTGCGCCCGCAGTCGCGAAGGGCCGTCCCGAGCGACTGACCCGCCCCCTGGGGGGGTGTCGCGGGCATCTCGAGCGTGGGGGGATGTTTCATCTAGGCGCGCAGCAGTTCGTTGATCGCAGTCTTCGCGCGGGTCTTCGAATCCACCTGTTTCACGATGACGGCGCAGTAGAGACTGTGGCTCGCATCGCTCGCGGGGAGGGTGCCGGACACGACGACCGATCCGGCGGGGACGCGGCCGTAGGAAACTTCGCCGGTCGCGCGGTTGTAGATCTTCGTGCTCTGTCCGATATAGACGCCCATTCCCAGCACGGAGTTCTCTTCGACGATGACGCCTTCGACCACTTCGGAGCGCGCGCCGATGAAGCAATTATCCTCGACGATCGTCGGATTCGCCTGCACGGGCTCGAGCACGCCGCCGATGCCCACGCCGCCCGACAAATGGACATTCTTGCCGATCTGCGCGCACGAGCCGACCGTGACCCACGTATCGACCATCGTGCCCTCGTCGACATACGCGCCGATGTTGACGAACGACGGCATCAGCACGACGTTGCGCGCCACGAACGCACCGCGGCGCGCGACGGCCGGCGGGACGACGCGCACGCCCGCGTTGACGAATGCCGCCTCGTCGAATTGCGCGAACTTCGTGGGTACTTTGTCATAGAAGCGAAACGGCACGTGCGGACCCGCGAGCCCGATTGGTGCATTGTCGGCAAGCCGAAACGACAAGAGCACGGCTTTCTTGATCCACTGATGCGTCGTCCAGACGCCGTCGTGCTTTTCGGCGACGCGAAGGCGGCCCGCATCCAGATCGCCGATGATCTGCGCGACAGCCTCGCGCACGGCGGACGGCGCGCTTGCCGGCGCAAGTTCCGCGCGGGTTTCCCACGCCGCATCGATTGTCTGCTGAAGGTGATTCATGGCGGATACGCGATTCTACATGGGGCAGGGAGGTGAATTCCCAAGGCCGGACCCCGACAACGCGAACCGCCGATTACCTACATCGACTTGAAACGATGCGCGAACGTTCGCGAGACCGTGAGCTTCTCCGTGCGCGAGCGCAGCGTGATGATCGGCTGATCGCGCCAATCGCGCTCGATGCGAGCGATCGCGCGCAAATTGACGATCGTGCCGCGATGGATCTGCCAGAAGGTTTCGGGATCGAGCGCCTCGTAGAGCTCCTTGATCGGCTTCTTGATGAGCGCCTCCCCGCCGTCGGTGACAACTTTCGTGTATTTGTCTTCGGCCTGAAAGTAGATGACGTCGGCCACCGCAATCATCTGCATCGTCGATCCAAGCGAGGCACGAATCCACTTGAGTGGCGCAGCGGCCGCCTCGCGCTCGGCCAGGCGCGTCAACAGGGCGGTCAAGTCGACCGGGGGAGAGGCAAGACGCGCTTTGATCCGCGTCACGACCTTGGTCATGCGCTCCGGCGTGACCGGTTTCAGCACGTAGTCGACGGCGCCCTCCTCGAACGCGGCAACCGCATATTCGTCGTATGCGGTGACGAACACCACGTGCAATGTGCCGGCCAACTTCTGCGCGACTTCGATACCGGAGAGCATGGGCATACGAATGTCGAGGAACGCGACATCGGGCTTCAGGTTTTCGATGAGTGCGATCGCTTGTGCACCGGTTTCGGCCTCGCCCGCAATGTCGAGCTCCGGCCAGGCATCGGCGAGGCGCGCTTTCAGCTGCGCGCGCAGCAGCGGCTCGTCTTCGGCGATCAGTGCGCGGGTCAAAGCGGTCAGGCCCCCTATTGTCCGAGCTCGTAGGGGAGCGCGAGCGTGGCGCGGGCGCCATGCGGTGCAAGCGACTCCAGTGTAAATCGACCCCGGGCGCCGTAAAGGGCCGCCAATCGCTCACGAACGTTGGTAAGCCCGACGCCGCCCTGTCCGCTCGTCGTCGTGGCGGAAAGCCCGCGACCGGTGTCCGCCACGCTCACGACCACCGATTCGCCATCGCGGCGCGCGCTTACGGTAATCGACCCGCCGACGGCAGCGGGCTCGATGCCGTGCTTGATGGCGTTTTCGACGAGCGAGATCAACAGATTCGGCGGAAACGGATGCCCCTTGAGCGACGACGGGATGTCGATCGCGAAGCTCATCCGCCCGCCGATGCGCATCTTCAGGATGCTGAGATAAGCCTCGACCAACTCCACCTCCTTGCCGAGTGTCGTCGAGCTCGCGCGCAATTGCGGCAGGGCGGCGCGCAAATAATCGATCAGATGTCCGAGCAATGCGCTCGCCTCTTTGGGATTCGTTTCGGTCAGATACTGGACCGATGCGAGCGTGTTGAACAGGAAGTGCGGCTCGACTTGCGCTTGCATCAGCTTGAGCTCGGCCTCGATCGCCTGCTTCGACAAAAGATGCCGCTCGGCTTCCGCCTTGTGGAGCGCTGCGGCGGCGCGCGTCTCGCGGAATTTGACGAAGAAAATGAGGCTGATCAATAGACCATTGATGAACGCGGCGAATATGTCCCACAGAAACCAATGGTGCGTGCGAATGTAGTCGAGCGAATAACTCTTGACCAAAACCACGAGGATAAGGCCGATCAACGCACCGATGATCGATGCGAGCGCGAGTCGAATGATCGGCGAGCGCTTGTCCCATGGCGCGGCGACGTTGACGCAATACGCGATCGCGTAGCCGTTCAACTGGACGGTGATGAACGGATGCCAGAACGGTCGTGTATCGTCGATCCATAACACGCTCGCAATGCCCGTGTTGATCGCCCCGATCAACAGGAACGTTTGCCAATTGAAGCGAAACCCCTCGATCAGCGGATGGTGATTGCGGTTCGCGCTCGGTGCGGTAATTTCCATGTCGACGATATTAGGGCGGACTGCGGCGCGTGGGGCGATGAGCCGACGGAACGCGCCGTCCGGCGACAGGAAGCCAATGACGCCTCTGGAACGCTGCGACGCGAGTCAAAGCCGGGACGCGAAGGCGACGATCCGCTCGATTCCCTCGGTGCACTCGGATGCGCTTGCGACCAATGCGATTCGAATTCGCTTGAGCCCCGGATTCGTTCCGTGGGCGTCGCGGCCGAGAAAGCTACCCGGCAGCACGGTCACGTTCTCCTCGGCGAGCAAGCGCTGCGCGAACTGCGTGTCGTCGATCGGCGTCTCGGCCCATAGATAGAACGCCGCTTCCGGCATCCGGCAGGGCAGCGCCTGCGAGAGACGCGGCTGCAGCGCCGAGAACTTGGCCGCGTACAACGCACGATTTGCGCGCACATGCGCTTCGTCGTTCCAGGCTGCGATGCTCGCCGCGACGACGGCAGGCGACATCGCCGATCCATGATAGGTGCGGTAGAGCAGAAATGCTTTGATCAGCGCTGGATCTCCGGCGACGTAGCCCGATCGCAACCCGGGCGCGTTCGAGCGCTTCGACAGGCTTCCGAACACGGCGAGCCGCCTAAAGTCGTCGCGCCCGAGCGCATGTGCCGCCGCAAGCGCGCCGAGCGGCGGTCGCGCCTCGTCGAAATAAATCTCCGAATAGCATTCGTCGGACGCGATGACGAACCCATGACGATCGGAAAGATCGAACAAATGCCGCCAGCCATCGAGATCGAGCACGCGCCCCGTCGGATTGTCGGGCGAGCATACGTACAAAAGCTGCGTGCGCGTCCATACGTCATTTGGAACGTCATGCCAACGATGCGCAAAACCGCGCTCGGGATCCCCGTTGACGCAGTAGGTTTGCGCCCCCGCGAGCAATGCCGCGCCCTCGTAGATTTGATAAAAGGGGTTCGGCACGATGACCGTCGCATTCGACTGCTCGCCGTCGACGACCGTTTGCGCAAAAGAGAAGAGCGCCTCGCGACTGCCGAGCACGGGCAACACCTGCGTGATCGCGTCGAGCGACGGCAAACCGTGCCGCGCGCGAAGCCAGCGCGCGATCGCTTCGCGCAGCTCGATCGGACCTTGCGTCGTGGGATAATGCGCGAGCCCGGTCGTCGCGCCCTCGGACAACGCATCGAGAACGAGCGAAGGCGTCGGATGACGCGGTTCGCCGATCGACATGTTGATCGGCCGCTTCGCCGAATTCGGGGTCACCGCCGACGCGAGCACGCGCAGCCGCTCGAATGGATACGGCTTTAACGTTGTCAACTGGGGATTCAAAAGGAGTCGCAAACCGTTGGAAACCGCGGCGATTATACCGGGCACACTTTTGCGCTACGCCTTCGTCTCGGCCGCGCGATGACGCCGATGCCTGTCGCCGTCGCACCCGGACCGTCGCGCGGTTGGCGCGCGGTGGCGATTGTCGCAACGCTCGCAGCGTGGGCGCTTCTCGCTGTCGTGGCCGCGTATTGGCTGTCAAAGCTCGTTGCGCCGGCCCAAGTTCATATTCCACCGGCGGCAGCGGACGACCCGGCGAGCGTCCTGCTGGCATCGGGACTGTTCAGCCGCGGCGCACCGCTCGCTCCCGCCGACGCTCCTCAAGCGCTTCCCGGCGACGCGCGGCTTCTCGGCGTCTTCGCCGAAGCGAAAGACCGCGGCTATGCATTGTTCCGCTTATCGTCGGGACCGAAGCTCGTGGCAGCAGGCCAGGAGATCGCGCCGGGCGCGACGCTCGCACGCGTGCGTCCCGACGGCATCGTGGTTCGGGAAGCCACCGGTGAACGCAGCATGGCGCTGCGCGGCGCGGCAACCAAGTCGAGCGTGAGCGTCGCATCGCAAGGCGACAAGGGAACAGTCGCGAAAACCGTCTGCGCGCCGCCATCCGGCTTCAAGGGACAAGTGGTCGCGCTCAACGCGGAATTGATGAACGGTCTGATCGCGCAACCCGAAAGTTGGCGCGCGTTGCTCGAACCGTCGACGGGCGCACTCGTTGTGCGAGACGAAAGCGGCTTCGCGGCGATGCTCGGATTGAAGCGCGGCGATCGGATCGAGCAGGCGAACGGTATCGCGCTTTCCACGCCCGACGATGTCATCGGCGCGGTGCTGCGTCCGCTGGTATCGAATCAGCCGGTGCGCGTCACCGGATCGCGCGATGGCCAGGCACGCGAGCTATGGCTTCGCAACACCGCGTGTTGAGGTAGGTTCCAGGGCTAAGCGATCCACGCGAGCAGTTCGCCGGGCGATTCGATCCAACCGGTCGCGGGCCACCCGACGCAGGCGCCGGTTTCGCCGAGGTAGCCGTATTTCGCGACGATCGTCGCCATGCCTGCTGCGTTCCCTGCTTGCACGTCGCGCAGGTCATCACCGACGTACACGCATTGGTCCACGGCGATGGACAATCGGTCGGCCGCATGAATCAGCGGAGCGGGATGGGGTTTCGGGTGCGCGGTCGTATCGCCGCAGACGACGACCGACGCGCGCTGATCGAGGCCCAAAGCGGCCAGCAGCGGAAAAGTGAATCGTTCCGCTTTGTTCGTGACGATGCCCCAACGAATTGCGCGCTGCTCGAGCGTCGCGAGCATCGATTCGATGCCGTCGAACAGTTTCGTCGTGTCGGCGAGGCCCTTTTCGTAATACGCGAGAAAAGCGTCGCGCAACTCTCGATACCCGGTGTCATCGGGACGTAAATCGAGTCCCGCACCGAGTAGTCCGCGAGCGCCCGACGACGCATGCGCGCGAAGCGCCGCAATCGAGACAGGGTCCAAGCCACGATCCGCGCGAACTCGATTGAGCGCGGCGACGAGATCGCCCGCGGTATCGGCGAGCGTGCCGTCCAAGTCGAACAGAACGGCGGCGGCGGATAACCGACGCGGCGGATGCGGCGGAACGGATTCGCTCATGGCGCCGATCGGCGCAACGCCATCAAGTAATTGACCGAAACATCTCGCTCCAGCCGATATTGTCGCGTAAGCGGGTTGTACGTCATGCCGATCAGCTCGATCAGATCGAGTCCCACGCGCCGGCTCCAGCCCGCGATTTCCGACGGCTTGATGAATCGAGCCCAATCGTGCGTCCCTTTGGGCAGCAAGCCGAGAATGTATTCGGCGCCGATGACGGCGAACAAATACGACTTCGGATTTCGATTGAGCGTCGAGAACACCACGACACCGCCGGGTTTAGCGAGCTTCGCCGCGGCGGCGACGATCGACGCCGGGCCCGGCACATGCTCCAGCATTTCCATGCACGTCACGACGTCGAAGGCAGCGGACGATTGCGCGGCGAGCGTCTCGGCGGCGACAAGACGGTATTCGACGTCCGTCCCCGATTCGAGCTTGTGCAAACGCGCAACGCCGAGCGCCTTGTCCGATAAATCGATTCCCACGACGTGCGCGCCCTTCGAGGCCATGGCCTCCGAGAGAATTCCGCCGCCGCAGCCGATGTCGACCACGCGCTTGCCGCGCAAATCGCCGGCAATCCGCTCGATCCAGTCCAGCCGCAACGGGTTGATCTCGTGCAGCGGCTTGAACTCGCCACCCGGGTCCCACCAACGATGTGCGAGCGCGGCGAATTTCGCCAATTCCGCCGGATCGACGTTAGCGGGGACCGGGGCGGATGTGATCGTGATCGGTTCGACGCTCATTGTTGGAGTCGCTGCTGCCACGCGCGGGCCCGCGTCATGATCGACGCCTCGTCGACTGAAGTTATCCGGCGTCCATCGACGACCCGTTCACCGCCGATCCAGACATCGGACACGTTTTCGCGACCCGCCACGTTCACGAGATGCGAAATGGGATCGTACATCGGAAGTGCAGCGACGTCGGACAAGTCGACGGCGACGACGTCAGCCTGCTTTCCAACGACAAGGCTGCCAATCTCGCCCTCGAGCCCAAGGGCAACCGCGCCGGCGAGCGTCGCCATCCGTAATGCCGTCGCGGCCGGAAGCGCCGCGGCGTCGAGCGTCGCGACTTTGGCAAGCAGGCTGGCAATACGCATCTCCGAGAAAAGATCCAGCCGGTTGTTCGACGCGGCACCGTCGCTCCCCAGCGCCACGTTGATCCCGCGGGTCATCAACGCGACCACCGGTGCGATGCCGCTTGCGAGCTTCATGTTCGATACCGGACAATGCACGACGCTGCACTGCTGCGTCGCGAGCGTTTCGATATCGGCGGTGTCCAGGTGGACAGCGTGCACGCCGATGAACGACGGTCCGGTGGCACCGAGGCGATCGAGACGGAGCACCGGCGATTCGCCGCTCGCCGCGCGAGCGTCCTCGACCTCGGCCCGCGTCTCGGCGACGTGCGTGTGGATCGGCAGATCGAGTTGGCGCGCGTACATGACGATCTTCCGCCACGTTTCGTCGGCGACCGTGTACGGCGCATGCGGCGCCAAGGCGAACGTCAATCGCCGCGAATGCTTGAATGCGTCGCGCGCCGCGAAGCCCTTGGCGAGGTAGGCGTCGGCGTCGGACGCATACGGCGTAGGGAAATCCAGAACCGGCATGCCGATCAGCGCCCGCATTCGCGCGGTTTCATACGCGCGCGCGGCTGCATCCGGATAGAAATACATGTCGTTCACGCAGGTAATGCCGCCCTTCAGCATCTCGGCGGCCGCATGCAGCGTGCCGTCGGCAACGAACTCCGGCGACATATGACGAGCTTCGCATGGCCAGATGTGGTCCTGGAGCCATGTCTTGAGCGGCACGTCGTCCGCGATGCCGCGCATCAACGTCATCGCCGCGTGTGTGTGCGCGTTGACGAGACCGGGAATCAGCACATGCGTCGGCAATGCCATTCGCAAACGCGGCGCATAAGCGTCCCCAATCGAAGCAGACGGCGCCAGCGCCGCGATCCGTCCGCCATCGACGACGAGCGCGTGATCGACGAGCGTGCCGGCCGGCTCGACCGGGACGATGTAGCGCGCGTCGATGACGAGATCGACTGCTTTGGGCTCGTTCATACGGAGTCAAGTGTAACGAACCGCGCTCGCGCTCCGCCTGAGCGAGCAAACGAGGCGAAGCCGAGTGACGCGAGCGGGCGCGCGGCGCGCTTTCTCGCACTTGGCGCGAGGACGGCGAAGGGCCGCCCCGAGCCGTCCGCGGAAACTTCCAAAATGGGACGAAAGTAGGGTTTCACTTTCGTCCCTTGAAATAAAAACCCCGCCAACCTTCGGCGGGGTTTTTTAGGAATTACCCGTCAGCGCCGGATGACGCCTTCGCCCTTCACTTCGACTTCGACGCGGCGATTCGGTGCGAGACACGCGACCAGCGCCTTGAAGTTCGTCATCGTGCAGACCACACCCGGTACCGGCTGCGTCTTGCCCATTCCGAGTGTCTCGATCTTGTCACGCGGTACACCCTTGCTGACCAGGTAATCGCGGACGGCATCGGCGCGACGCTCGGACAGCTTCTGGTTGTACTGCTGTGTGCCGATGCGATCGGTGTGGCCGGTGACGAGCACGAGCTCGAGCTTTTGCACTTGCGAGAGCTTCGAAATGATTTCACTGTCAATCGCCGCCTTGCCTTCCGGCTTGACGACGGCCTTATCGAAGTCGAACAGCGCCTTCGATGCCAACGTGATCTTCTGCACAGCCGGCGGCGGTGGCGGTGCTGGCGGCGGCGCCGGAGGAGGCGGCGGCGCTGCGGGTGGCGGAGGAGGCGGCGGCGCCTTCGGAACGAGGTCCGGATCGCACGCTTCGATCGCCATGCTTGGCGCCCAATAGCCGGTGCGGTAGCAAAGGTTTCCCGACAAACCGCGCGAGCCGTTGTAGGCGCCGCTCTTTACGACGTTGTCGTCCGGCGTTCCGGTCGCCGACAGCACATAGCCGCAATTTTGCGGATTGCAACCGGCGACGCCGGGCATGTAACTCCTGGGATCGACTTGTTGCGCGGCAAGGCTGCCGGCGAAGGCGGCAGCTAATGCGCCGACGACAACACCGGAGACGAGACGTCGAGTCATTATTTCACCCCTTTGGCTTTGGTTTTGAACAGGTTTTGTGTGAGCCTGGCAGCTTCGCGCGGAAATGGCAGCAAGCGTCCGCGCAAAATCCATAGTGTCCGCTCAAACTCTAGCACAGCGATTTCCGCCAACGCAAAGAAATGGCCCGTTTGTTTGGTATCACGCAAACGACTGTCGCGGCGATACAACGCCGTGTTAAAATTTCGTGTTTTCAATGGCCTCCGCCACGCTTCTCGAAGCGCCGCGAGATGCATAACTGTTCGAGAGCGGCCATCAAGGCCCTAAAACCGCGCCCGATCCCGGTTTTTGAGGCTTGGAGCCGCTTGGCCGGACGCGTTTAACCGGGGATGAGCTTATTCATGGAGCAGTTCGCCAAAGAGACCCTGCCGGTCAGCCTCGAAGCTGAAATGAGGCATTCGTACCTCGATTACGCCATGAGCGTGATCGTGGGTCGGGCGCTTCCCGATGTCCGGGACGGCTTGAAACCGGTGCATCGGCGCGTCCTGTACGCGATGTACGAAGCCAACATCGCGTGGAACCGTCCCTATGTCAAATGCGCCCGCGTCGTCGGCGATGTGCTCGGCAAGTATCACCCGCATGGCGACACCGCGACCTACGAGGCGCTGGTCCGGATGGTGCAGGCCTTCTCGCTGCGCTATCCGCTGATCGACGGTCAAGGGAATTTCGGCTCGGTCGACGGCGATCCGCCGGCGGCGTACCGCTATACGGAATGCCGGCTGCAGCGCATCACCGTCGACATGCTCGCGGACATCGACAAGGAAACCGTCGATTTCGTCCCGAACTATGACGGCAAGGAATCCGAGCCGGCCGTGCTGCCGGCGCGGCTGCCGAACCTGCTCGTCAACGGCTCGTCGGGAATCGCAGTCGGCATGGCGACCAATATCCCGCCGCACAACCTGAACGAGACGATCGACGGCTGTCTCGCGCTCCTTTCCAACCCCGACCTGACGATCGACGAGTTGATGGAGATCATTCCGGCCCCGGATTTTCCGACGGCGGGGATCATCTACGGGCTCGAAGGCGTGCGCGAGGGCTACCGCACCGGCCGCGGCCGCGTCGTCATCCGCGCACGCACGCACATCGAAGATCTCGATCGCGGCAATCGCCAGGCGATCATCGTCGACGAGATCCCGTATCAGGTCAACAAGGCGAATCTGTTGACGCGCATCGGCGAGCTCGTGCGCGAGAAGAAGCTCGAAGGCATCTCGGATCTTCGCGACGAGTCCGACAAGTCCGGCATGCGCGTCGTGATCGAGCTCAAACGCGGCGAAGTGCCGGACATCATCACGAACAACCTGT
>DASXPO010000215.1:0-12481 GCA_036493535.1 Casimicrobiaceae bacterium | reverse complement strand
ATAGATGCGCTGCAGCATCTCGTTTTTCGAGTCGCCGCGCCAGTACGCGCCGGCCAGCTTCATCAGCTTGAACACCTTCAGCTTGCCGGTCGACGGGACGTGCGGGCCGCGACACAGATCGGTGAATTTGCCTTCGGTATAGAGCGAGATCGGCTCGTCGGACGGGATCGACGCAATGATTTCGGCTTTGTAATGCTCGCCGATGCCCTCGAACAATTTGACGGCGTCGTGGCGCGGCATCAACGAACGCACTACGGGCTCATTCTTCTGCGCGAGCTCGGCCATCTTCTTTTCGATCGCGGCCAGATCTTCGGGCGTGAACGGACGCTTGTACGAGAAATCGTAGTAGAACCCGTCCTCGATCACGGGGCCGATCGTCACCTGCGCTTCGGGGAACAGCTCCTTCACGGCATAGGCGAGCAAGTGCGCGGTCGAATGCCGCAGCACTTCGAGCCCCTCGGTATCTTTGTCGGTGACGATCGCAAGTTGCGCATCGCGGTCGATCACATACGACGTGTCGACGAGCTCGCCGTCGACTTTGCCGGCGAGGGCCGCCTTGGCGAGGCCCGGACCGATCGACGCGGCGACAGCGGCAACGGAAGTCGGCGCATCGAATCGCTTGATGGCGCCGTCGGGTAATCGTATGGCAGGCATGGCAGGGGCTCCTGAAAAACGAAAAAGTGCGGCGGGCCGCACTTTTTCGTCAGAAGCGATGAATGACGACGGGCGTGCGCACGCTGGCGGTTACAGAGTCCCCCTACGCGTTCGCGGTGTCATAACCCAGCCCTTCCAATGCTCGTTGCCTGTCGTTTCGGTGAACATGGTAGGCGCGATTGGACTCGAACCAACGACCCCCACCATGTCAAGGTGGTGCTCTAACCAGCTGAGCTACGCGCCTAAAGAAGCGCAATTATACGGGATGGCGCGCAAGGCGTCTAAATGGAACCCCAACTCTCGCGTAAATGCAGGCTCGCTGCCCCAGAGGAGCGCAGTTCGCGCCCCGGTACGGGCCTTCGGCGCGAACGAAGTTCAGGGCACGCGCCCGGCGGCGAGACTCTTCAGATGTTCGAGCGTGTCGGCTTCCGACGCGGGCTTATCGGTACGCCAACGCAGAATTCGCGGAAACCGGACCGCGACGCCGCTTTTGTGTCGCGTCGACGACTGGATCGCCTCGAATGCGAGCTCGAAGACCAGCTGGGCGTCCACTCGACGCACGGGTCCGAATCGCTCGAGCGTATGGGCGCGCACCCATGCGTCGACCTCGCGAATCTCCGCGTCGGACAAGCCCGAGTACGCCTTCGCAAAAGGAACCAGCTCGCCGTCGCTCCACACGGCGAACGTGTAATCGGTGAAAAGCGAGGCGCGCCGCCCGTGTCCCGCTTGTGCGTAAATCATCACCGCGTCGACGCTGTACGGATCGATCTTCCATTTCCACCATGGACCGCGCACGCGCCCCACGCCGTACGCTGAGTCGAGCCGCTTCAGCATCACGCCTTCCGCCTGATTCTCGCGCGAGCGCATTCGCAGCTGAGACAGCGCGGGCCAATCGGCCACACGAAGCAGCGGCGAAATTCGGATTGACGATGCGAATGGAGCGAGCGACTCGAGGCGTGCGCGGCGCTCTGCCAACGGCGTTGCGCGAATGTCGACGCCGTCTTGCTCGAGCAGATCGTAGGCGACCAGGACCGCGGGGACGTCGTGCAGAAGCTTCGCCGTCGGCGCTTTTCGATTCAAGCGCTTTTGCAACGCTGCGAATTCGCGCGGACGTTCGTCGGCGTTCGACCATGCGAGAATTTCGCCATCGATCACGACACCGTCCGGAAGCGTGCTCGCGGCGGTCACGATATCGGGAAACGCGTCATTGACGAGCTCCTCGCCGCGCGACCATAAGCTCGCGCCGCCGCGGCGAACGATTTGTGCGCGAATGCCATCCCATTTCCATTCGAGTTGCCATTCGTCGATAGCGCCGAGCGCCGCGGGATCGTCTTCGAGTGGATGCGCGAGAAAAAACGGATAAGGACGATGCGAGGGCGTTTGCGCATCGGCGCCTTCGCCGCGCAGTGCTTCGAAGAACTGCATCGAGGGCATCCATTCGCCGATCAAGCGGTGCGCGACTTCGGTGACCGGCACCGATGCGACTTCGGCAAGCGCGCGATAGACGAGTTGCCGTGCGGCCCCGACTCGAAACGCGCCGGTGATCAGCTTGCCGTAAACGAAGCGCCCGTCGCGATCGAGACGGTCCCATGCATTTCGCAGCCGCGCGCGGACCGCGTCGGCCGGAAGGCCGGCGAAGGGCAATAGATCGCGCTCGACCCATGCGGCGAGTGACGCAGCGTCGGCATGAGTCGGTGGCGGCAGCAGGAGCGCGATCGTTTCGGCCAGATCGCCCACCGCTTCGTAACTCGCGTCGAAGAGCCAAGGCGGTATGTCGGCCGCTTCGATGGCGGCGCCGACCAAATCCCGCGTGGCGACCAGGCGCTTGAGCTTGCGGCCAGTCAGGAAATACGCGGCCCACGCCGCGTCGTCAGGCGGTGCAGCGCTGAAATACGCGACGAGCGCATCGACTTTGTCGCGCGTTCCGGTCGTCGCGTCGAGCGCGAGAAACAATTCGGTAAAGCGGCGCATTGCGGTGTTTGGACACGCATCAGCGACGAACGATCAGCCACAAAGCCCCAAACAAAATCGGCTGATGGAGCATATAAATCGCGAGCGTATGCCGGCCGAGCCACGCGAGCCAGCGCGGCGGTATCGCGAGGCTCGACAGTATCGCGAAGCGATTGCGAACGAGGGCGTGGCCAAGCGCAATCCCACACAACAAGACGCCGGCCCACGGAAACAACGGAACGTAGTCATCCGTATACGGCTTCACCGTTATGAAACCGATCCAGCCGAGCGCGAATTGGTTGAAGGCCGAATTCGAATAGGTTACGCCGACAGCTATCACGAACAATCCGATGACGAGCGCAGCTCTCGGAAAACGCACCAGTGGGCGCGCAAGCACAAGCGACACCGCAATCGCATGCAGCACGCCGAACCAGATGAACGTTACCGGGAACATGAAGTAGGTCGTGGCGCTGACCAGCACTGCACAGCCGGCGATCATGCCGACGTGCCGCCAAAACTGGACGGATGAAGCCTTTCGCGCATCGGCGAGCACGAGACTCACTCCGGCCAAGAGCAAAAACGACGACAGGATGATCGCCCGCGCGGTCAGCCAAAAAGGATCATGCTCGAAGTCGGGCGCGATGATCCGGAAGTGGCGAAGATCGAAGCAAAAGTGATAGGCGATCATCGCGATCAGGGCGGTTGCCCGAAGTGCGTCGATGCTTGCGACGCGGTGCGCCGAAGGAGCGTCGCGCACTTTCGCGGCATCGTCGAACCGCGCGGTCGACGAAGCACGCACCGTATTCAATTGCGTACGCTCCACTGCACGTGGACCACGCCGTTCGAATCGGTGGGTCCCAGGGCGGCAAGCAGGCGCGCGATGTCGGGCGGGACACCGGGCCCGGGTGCGATATTGGCGCGTAGCGACACCCCGTTGGTCGAAACAGCGACATCGCCGTCGATTCGCGCATCGCCGCCGGCATTGGCGATCGTGCCGACGAGCGCCGAACCTTGCGGCGCTACGTGCGCCGTCACGTTACCGAGGTCGAGCGCTGATCCCGGCGTCGCGAGGCGCGCGCGCTCCCAATGCACGTCGAAGGCGCCGTCGGCTTGATTCGGCTGATAGCGAAAGGCTGCCGCATCGAGAACCAGTTCGCCGCCGGGCTCGAGCGGAAGTGGAACGGTCGATAGCGACTGCAGCACAGCGGCGGGCATCCTGAACCGGAGATTTCGCAAATCGGCACTTTTGTCCTCCAACGTCACGCGCCCGAGCGGTGCATCGGATTGCGCAGGCTCGAATTCAATGTCGAGCACGCCGCGCAAGAGCGGTGTCGGCGCGATCCGCCACGCAATCGGGATGCGCCACGCGCCGTGTGAATCGACGATTGCACCGCGTCCGCGCCAGACCGTTCCCTCCGCGTCATTCAGCCGAACGCGACCGGCGGTCGCTGCGGCAACGCGACGATCGAGCCAGGTTGCCGGGGCGAATGCAACCAGCGCGATGCCCGCCGCGAAAAGAAGCCACAGGACGACGATCGAGACCCGCGTCATCGGTCGCGATCAGCGGGCGAACGTGAGCTCCGCCCGCACGGTGCCGGGCTCGACCCGGGCGGTCAGCGTCGCCTCGACCGCACGCAATCCTTCGTCGCGAGCGAGCGCGGCAAGCGCGGCGACCAACGCGTCGAACCGCACATCGGGCAACACGACGCGCACGCGATTGTCACGCAAATCGACGCTGCCCGAGAGAATGCGAATGCCTTGATCGGCGAGCGCACGCGTGACGGCGCTGCGCGGATCGGCGCTTCTCGCCATCGGCGATGCGCGCGCGAGCCCCACACCTTCGTCGAACGACGCGCGGGTTTGCGTGAGCACCGCGGCGACGCGCAAACGTTCGTCTCGCGTGCGCGAAAGGTCGGAGCGAAGCGGCTGCCACAGCAGGCCCCAGAGCAGAGCAATCGACACGACAATCGCACCGACTGTCGCGATGCGGCGTTCGCGACGGCTCGCGCGATCCCAGGCGGCGCCGAATGCGCTCGGCACGAACCGATGTCCGCCTGCTTGTTTCATAGCGCAAGCGACAAGCGCATTCGATAGCCACCGGCGGTCTTCGCCTGGAGCGCTGTCACGCCAGCGTCCATGAGTGCGCGATCGATCCGCGTGAGGGCCGCGTCATCGACGGTCGAAAGCTCGATCGTCCACGCGCCATCGGAATAGATCGCCGACTTGAAGGCGTTGGCGGGTAGCGACGAAAGCGCAGGCGCCGCTCGGGCAAGCAGCGGTAACGCGTCGGCGGGTGCGGACCGTCCAACCCGATGGCGCAAATCGGCGTGCCATTTGGCAATTGCGCGTGTCGCCGCGTCGGCGGACGCCGCGTCCGGAAGCTCCGCATCGCGCGCCAGTGCGGTGATCGAGCGCGACATGCGCCAGACATCGAGCTTTAGCCACGTCCATTCGACGATCGTTGCCGCGATCACCAAGCCAAGCGCGGTTGCCGTGATCATCAGCGCGGGCCGGAAAAGACGCGCGATTCGCCCCGGCTCGATCGACGTCGCATCCGCGAACTCGCCAATGCGCAGGTCGGGCGCAGCGCCGAATGCGTCGGACGTCGCCAGATCCCACCGCCACGGCGCCGCACGTGCGAAAGGTATTCCGGCCTCACGCGTCCACTGCGCCAGCATGGCGTCATCGCACGCCTGCGCGACGCCGACCGATGCCGGGCTTTCGCCCGATCGTGCAGCCAGCGTGAGGGCCGAAACGAGCTCCGGCGGCATTTGCGAAGGGGCGGGTTTCGGTCCAATCGCGAACGCGCTGCCATCGGCGCGGCGAACGAAGCCGCCGTCCGCACCCGACGCATACCAGGTCCATTCGCGGTGAACGGGCGCGAGCGCCGGCTCCGCGATGACACGCTCGAAAGGCGGATCCCATGCGACAACCGCGGCGACGAGATCGCGCGCCGCAATGCACGCGTGCACGCGTCCATCGGGCTCCTGCGCCGAGACGGCGATCGTCGGCGGCGCTCCGGTTGTCGCAAGCTGATCCTCGAGCGCGAACGCCGCGGCGCTGGCGAGCCGCGTTGGGGGCATCGGCGGAAGCGTCAGCGCAACGATGCGAACGAGATCGGCCGCAAGCACGGCTTCCCGACGTTCGCGTTGCGGCCAACCCCGTGGCGCGTCGCGGCCCCGCTGCACACAGCGGCCGGCGTCGTCGAACACCGCCCACGATTCTGGACGCGACGATGACGGCGGCGCCGTGAGGAGAACGCGCAACGTGTTCATTGCGGACCAATAACCATGCTGCGCGGCAGTTTACCGGAGCGAAACGATCCTACGCGGGGTTCATTCCAATGTTTGCCAGACGACGGTCGGCCATGCACCCTTCCCGCGCTCGAGCAGCGCCCGCGCCTGCGCCCGCGTTTCGCCTTGCCGCGCGAGCACGGTGACGAGAAAAAAATTGCTCTTGACGTCGACGCCCGAATCGTTGACCAGCACGGCGCCCTGTGGAAGCCTCGAGCGGAAATCGGACGGGATATCGCTGAACGGTTTTTGTGCGCGACTCGACAGCAGCGCCGCCAATCCCGCCGCGTCGAGGCCGTCGATTGTCGTCGCGAGGACGGGTCCCGGCGCCGTGTTGACGTTGAGTTTCGTGGCGGTCGGCAAAGCGACGACGTAGGGAGCAAGTGCGCTGACGGCCGCGGGCGACAAGCCGCGCACGACCGATAGCTCGGCGTTGCGCACCACGGGCGCGTTGGCGGCGAGCATCGGGTTCGGCTGCTGCGCGTACCACGCGTCCTCGGCCCCTGTCGGCCGAGTCACACTGTCGGCGTCGATCCAGTCGGCGATGGCATCGAGCGATGCGGCCGGCAAACCGAGACGCGCGAACAAGCGCGCAAAGCGCGCGCGTTCGGCGTCGGCGCTGATGCTCGTATCGGTCGGCGCGAGATTGTTGACGTTCAACAGGCCCTGCGCGTCGACGATCCGGCCCTCGATCGACCCGTTTTCGAGCGGTGTTGGGGGCAGCGGCAGCGCCCACGGCTCCGCGAGCGTGTCGATCGCGCCGGCCGACTTCGCATCCTCGAAAAGAATTTGTCGCGCCCATTGCACGCCGGCCAACGCAAGGGCCTGTGCTTGCACTTGATCGCGACGATTCGTCATCGAGGCGAACCACTGCCGTTGATTGGCTGCGAGCGACATGGCCACCGTCGCGGCGAGTGCCGCGATCACCATCGCGATGATCAGCGCCGCGCCGCGCTGCACTTGCGCCGTCATCGCAGCGCGATCACGCGCTCGATCGACGTGCCGTCGGACAGGTCGATCTCGACTCGCACCGCGCGTGGCAGCACATCGGTTTTCGCCGCGTTAGGCGGCGGCCATTGTTGCGACCATACGTTGTTGGAGCCGAGCTGCAGGATTCGAAAGTGGCCGATGTCACGGGCGAGCGCGTAAGTCGCCGGGGCCACGTTCGGTACGTTGTCGAGCTGCGGCCAATAAAGCGCCTCGATCGCACCTTCGCGCAATCGGTAACCGATTCGCTGGCCGGCGATCCCGGGTTCGACCGAGAACTCGGGCCCGGCACGCGTAAGCGCGAGCGCGCTATTCCCGGCGGAGTCGGCCGCCACGGCAAACCACGGCGGTTCCGTGCTTGCGCCTCGCCGGGAGGAACGCGGGATCGCCTGGCGCATATCGGATTCGAGCCGCGCGAACAGCATGTCGAGCGAGCGCCACCGCTCGCTCTCCTGCGCGAGCCGGGCCTCGCTGTCGGTCATCGCCGCGGTGGCGCGGTACGCGAGCAACGCGACGACGCCGAGAATCGCGATCGCGACCAGCACTTCGATCAGCGTGAATGCGCGAAGGTTGCGGCGGGGGAGCGCCGCAGGACCACCCCAAGGCGCTCGCCCCCGGTGGGGGGAGCGGCGCGAAGCGACGCTCGGGGGGCCATCCTTCACGGCCGCGCGTTTCCGATGTAACCGACCAGACGTGCGAGCGCGTAGTCGGGTGTCTGCGGCTCGGCGACGACGATCTCGATCTTGTGAAACGCCGGGTTCGGCGTACCCGAGACGGATTCACGCCAGATGAATCGCGTCCCGGCTTGCTCGCTCTCGCCCGCAGCGCTGCCAAGCGCGGGCCACGGTTCGGCGAGCTGCGCCGCCGCCAGCCGATTTTGTGCGACCCACAACGCGAGCGTCCGCGCTTTGAGCGTCGATGCGCTGTCCGCCGATTGCGCAAGCGCGCGCATGCCCGCGGCGAGTGCCACGGCGACAATCGCCAGAGCGACCAGAATCTCGATCAAGGTAAAACCGGCGAGCGGCGATGCGCGGCGTCTCACGGCGCAATGGATATGGGGTCGGCGATCGACACACGGTTCAACGGATCGGCCGCGAGGACGACGAGCCAAGCCGGCGACGCGATCGAGAAGGTGAAGGGCTCGTTGCGGCCGCTCGCCCTAAGCGGCACGATTGTTTCGGCGGCGATGCGTTGACCGGCGTAGGTCGTCGGCGCGGCGACGAGAGGGTCCGGTAGCACGCGCACACCGAGCACATCGTCGTCAAGCGGCAGCCAACGATCGCCGCTCGGTTCGCGGCGCCAGAAACGAATCGCCCGATCGGCAGACACACCCAACGTTTCATTGCGCGCCTGAGCGCGGGCCGCCGCAAATTCGAGCGCACCCGCGAAACGCTTTGCCTCGCGCGCCGCAAGATGTCGCTCGTCGCGCTCGACAGTCACGATGGCGAGACCGCCCGCAACCGCCAGGATCACCAGCACAACGAGAATTTCGACCAGGGTAAAACCGCGCTCGAGGGCTCGACGGCCCACTACAGGTCCCACGAGCCGACGTCGGCGTCGAAGCCCGTGCCGCCGGGCTGCCCGTCGGCGCCGAAGCTGAACACATCGATCTCGCCCTTGAGGCCGGGACTCAGGTACTGATACGGCCGTCCCCATGGGTCCTTGGGCAATCGTTCGAGGTAGCCGCCGGGCTTCCAGTTCGGCGGAGTGGGTGGCTGCTCGGGCTTCGTGACGAGCGCGCCCAATCCTTGCTCGGTCGTCGGATAGCGCTGATTGTCGAGCCGGTAGATCTTCAACGCTTGCATGATCGTCGCGATGTCCGTCTTCGCCGCGACGACTCGGGCTTCGTCGGGCCGCTCGATCACACGCGGAACGACGAGCGCTGCCAGCACGCCGAGTATCACGATGACGACGAGGATCTCGATCAGCGTGAAGCCAAGCGTGCGCGAGCGTGCGGTGCGCGTTCGTATCATCGGCTCATTATAATCGGGCGTGATCTTCAATCGTCTGTCCGCGCCCCGATGCGATTGATTGGCGCTTTGCTGATTGCCTTAGGCCTTGCACTCGGCGGCGCGGGTGCGCTGACCTATCACTGGTATCGGCAACCGCTGACATTGCCGGCAACGCCGTTCGATTTCGAGGTGCGGATGGGGAGCACGCTGTCCGCGGTCGCGCGGGAGCTCCGCGAAGCCGGTGTCATCGCGCATCCGATTGCGCTTGTTGCGCTGGCGCGCGTCAAGGGCGTCGATCGCACGATCAAGGCCGGCAGCTACGAGATCACCGAAGGCATTACGCTGCCGGAACTCCTCGCGAAGCTCACGCAAGGCGACGTGACGCAAAGTTCGGTAACGATCGTCGAGGGCACGACGTTCGCCGATCTCAAGCGCACGCTTCGCGAGGTGAACACTCTCGCTCACACAATCGCGGACTTACCGGAAGCGGAGCTCATGACGCGACTCGGCATTGCGCGGCCGAACGCGGAAGGTCTGTTCTATCCCGACACCTATTTCTTCGCGAGCGGCAGCGCCGACGTCGCCTTGCTGAAACGGGCGCATCGCGCACTCGACGATCGGCTGCGCATCGGCTGGGAGCGGCGCGCGTCCGGCCTGCCGCTGTCGACGCCGTACGAAGCGTTGATTCTCGCGTCCATCGTCGAAAAAGAGACCGGCCGTTCGTCTGATCGCCCGCTGATCGCTTCGGTCCTGATCAATCGGCTGCAACGCGGCATGCGGCTCCAGGTCGATCCGACCGTGATCTACGGAATCGGTGAAAAATTCGACGGGAATCTCCGTAAGCGCGATCTGGAAGCGGATAGCGAATACAACACCTACATGCGCGATGGCCTGCCGCCGACGCCGATCGCGCTGCCGTCGCAGGCGTCGCTCGATGCCGTGCTGAATCCGCCGGCCACTTCGTACCTGTATTTCGTCTCGCGCGGCGACGGGACGTCGGAGTTTTCGAGCACGCTCGCCGATCACAATCGCGCCGTGTCAAAATATCAGAAGACCGGCCGCTGATCCGTCCACGCGTAACTCGTCCCGTCAAGTCCATCCATTCCGTGTCCGATCACGCTGCCGGCGGGCGTTTCATTTCTCTCGAAGGTGTCGACGGTGCTGGCAAGAGCACGCATGCGGCGTGGCTCGCCGACGCGTTGACCGAGCGTGGCCATCGCGTCGTGCGCACCCGCGAGCCCGGCGGAACGGCGTTCGGCGAGGCGCTGCGCAATCTGCTGCTCACGCAACCGATGACGCACGAGACCGAGGCGCTGTTGATGTTCGGGGCGCGGCGCGAGCATGTCGTCCAGGTGATCGCGCCTGCGCTGGCCCGCGGCGACTGGGTTCTGTGCGATCGATTCACCGACGCGACATACGCGTATCAGGGGGGTGGTCATTTCGTGGCCCGCGATTTTTTGCGCGTACTCGAGCAGAACGTGCATCCCGACTGCAATCCCGATCTGACGCTGTTATTCGACGTGCCGCCGGAGGTCTCCCGCCAACGTCTGGCGCAGTCGGCGAACAAGGGGCGCGAGCTCGATAAATTCGAGCGGGAGAGCGCCGCGTTCTTCGAGCGTGTCCGTGCCGCCTACTTGGAGCGCGCGCATGCCGACCCGTCGCGTTTTCGAATTATCGATGCGACGGGGTCGATCGCCGAGGTGCGGGCCGATCTCGAGCGAATCGTGGCAGCATTGTGATGGAGATCGATTCAGCCGCCGAAAGCGACATCGCGCGGCCGGCCTGGACCGGCCTGTTTCCCTGGCAACGCGACGGCGCGCGGAGCGCATTGCGTCATCGCGATCGATGGCCACATGCGCTATTGATCACGGGGCGCGAAGGTATCGGCAAGCGCGGCTTCGCGCTCGAATTGGCGCGGTCGTTGCTATGCGAGACGCCCGACGCCGAAGGGTTCGCCTGCGGCAGCTGCGCAAGCTGTCGCTATGCCGCAGCGGGTCAACATCCCGATCTGCGCATCGTCGAGCCCGTCGAGATCGACGAGGACAACATCGCCACGCCGTCGTTGTGGATCAACGTGGCCCACATTCGCGCGTTGATCGATTGGGCGGCGCTCACGAGCCATCGGCGTGTCGCGAAGGTGGCGGTGATCGTACCGGCCGAGCGAATGAACCCGGCCGCGGCGAACGCGCTTCTCAAAACGCTGGAAGAGCCGCCGTCCGGCACGTTTCTCATTCTCGTCGCGCACCAGTCCGGCCGACTTCCGCCCACGATTCGCAGCCGATGCCAACGGCTGGCCGCTCCGAATCCCACGCAAGCGACGGCGCGGACATGGCTGATTCAGCAAGGCGTCGCGGAGCCGGAGCGTTTGCTTTCGCAGTCGGGCGGGGCGCCGCTCGCCGCGCTTCGAGTTGCGGATCCAGGCTACCAAGCCGAGCGCAGCGTCTGGCTCGATGCGCTCGCGGCGCCGGCGCGGTTGGATTCGATCGACCTCGCCGCCCGGGTCGATCGAGCGCCCCGGGATGCCCGCAAGGCGTTGCTCGGCGCCGCCATCGATTGGCTGATGGACTGGTGCGTCGATCTGGCGGCTGTCCGCGCCGGTGGCGCGCCCACGCACAACCCGGATTACGCAACGCCCATCGCCTCGCTCGCTGCGGCGGTAGCGCCGCTCCCGCTGTTTCGCTATCATCGCTCGCTGTTGCAAGAGCGCGCCCAGATCGCGCACCCGTTGCAGCCGCGCCTCGTCGCCGAAGCGCTGCTGTTCGAATATCAAAAGCTGTTTGGCTGAGGCTCGTTCGCGCTCCGCGTGAATGGGCCGAAACGATGGGAGCCATGGCCGACAAGAATGCCTCACCGGCAATCGCGGGCGTGCAAGTCGCGCGCCCAGGTGTGCTGTCGCTCAACATTCGCGAACGCGCGGCGCTTTACGCGGCGTACATGCCGTTTTTGCGCGGCGGCGGCATCTTCATTCCAACGTCACGTCCGTACGCGCTCGGCGAGGAAGTATTCATGCTCTTGTCGCTGATGGATGATCCGAACCGCATCGCCGTTCAGGGCAAAGTCGTCTGGATCACGCCGGAAGGCGTCCAGGGCAATCGGACACAAGGTATCGGCGTGCAATTTACGCAGGACGAAACCGGCGCCAACGCGCGCAGCACGATCGAGCGCATCCTCGGCGAAACACTCGCCTCGACGCGCTCGACTCACACGATGTAGGGTAGGGAAGGCGTCATGAGCTCTCGCAATTGGTGGATCCTCGCCAACGCGGCGTTTGGCGTGGGTATTTATGTCGGGATGTGGAACGACGTCCAGTGGCTCGGCTATCTGACGTCGATGCTCGTCTGGGTGATGCTGGCGAGTTACCTCACGGCCTTGTGGACGCGCAATCGCCGTCACCGCTACAAGAATCTCGTTCATCCGTGGATCGACAAGGTGGCGGATCTCGTGTTCTACGCTGCGCTCGTCGCGTCGGGCTGGGTCGTCACCGCGGCCGCCTATGCGTTTTCGTGCATCGTGCTGAACGCCGTGTGCCGTAAGGACGCGCGCCGCTGACGCTCCGCGCGCCGGGGCGCGCCGCCGGCCTGTGATGACGAGAACGTATCAGGTGTTCGTCGATTCCCATTGCCATCTCGATTTTCCCGAGCTCGC
>DASXPO010000214.1:0-8675 GCA_036493535.1 Casimicrobiaceae bacterium | reverse complement strand
GCAGGGCGTACGTCATTCTCTGCCATGACTTATTGCGTTTCGATGTCGCTCGATGCCGGAATGATCTTTGCTTCGGATTCGCGCACGAACGCCGGCGTCGATCAGATCGCGCGCTTCTCGAAGATGCGCGTGTTCCATCGCGACGGCGATCGCGTCATCGTCACGCTGTCGTCGGGCAATCTGTCGCTGACGCAAAATGCCGTCAACGTGCTCGAGCAGCGCGCGCGAGCGGGCGACAAGGTGCCGAATTTGTGGAACGCCGAGTCGATGTTCGACGTCGCCGGCTACCTGGGTGACGCGCTCCGCGAGGTCAAGACGCGCGACGGGCCGTATCTCGCCCAGAACAATATCGATTCGTCGGCCAATTTCATCGTCGGCGGCCAGGTCCGCGGCGAGCCGCATCGACTGTTCGAGGTCTACAGCGAAGGCAACTTCATCGAGGCGACGGCGGACACCTGCTACTTTCAGATCGGCGAATCGAAATACGGCAAACCGGTGATCGACCGGGTCGTCAACCGCCGCACATCGCTGATCGATGCCACCAAATGTACGATCGTCTCGTTCGATTCGACGATGCGCTCGAACATTTCGGTCGGCTTGCCGATCGATCTGCTGATCTACGAGGCTGATTCGCTTCGCATCAAGATGCAGCGGCGCGTCGACGAGTCCGATCCGTACTTTCAAATGGTCCACACGCAGTGGGGAGAGGGTCTTCGCCGTGTGTTCGCGCAATTGCCCGATCCCGATTGGTAGTCCGATACCGTTAGCCTGCCGATGGCGATCCGAGTTGCGCTGACGCATCGGACGACGTACCGCTACGATCGTCCGGTCAACCTGTCTCCGCACGAAGTGCGGCTGCGGCCCGCGCCGCATTGCCGCACGCCGGTGCTCGGGTATTCGCTGACGGTCGAGCCCGACAGGCACTTCATCAACTGGCAGCAGGATCCCTACGGGAATTGGCTCGCGCGACTCGTGTTTCCCGAGCGCACCGATAAGCTCGACATCGTCGTCGATCTGACCGCCGACATGACGGTCGTCAACCCGTTCGATTTCTTCGTCGACCCGCACGCGGAGCAATATCCGTTCGCGTATGCGCCGGCGCTCGCCAAAGAGCTGATTCCATTTCTGGAAGTTGCACCGCAAGCACCGCGGCTCGCGCGCTGGATCGCCGCGTTCCGCGACACGATCCGACCCGGCGAATCGACGGTGAATTTGCTGGTTCGCTTGAATCAGCAGCTTCAACAGGAAATCCGCTATTTGGTGCGAATGGAGCCGGGCGTGCAAGCGCCCGAGGAAACGCTCGAACGCGCGTGCGGATCCTGCCGCGATTCCGGTTGGCTGCTCGTGCAGATCATGCGCGCGCTCGGCGTTGCCGCACGCTTCGCATCGGGTTACTTGATTCAGCTCAAGAGCGATGTCAAGCCGCTTGACGGTCCGGCCGGCGCGGAACGCGATTTCACCGATCTTCACGCATGGGCCGAAGCCTACATTCCCGGCGCCGGTTGGATCGGGTTCGATCCAACCTCGGGACTACTCGCAGGAGAAGGCCATCTGCCGCTCGCGTGCACCGCCGACCCGGGCAACGCCGCACCGGTAATCGGTTTCTCCGATGTCGCCGACACGACGTTCGAAGTGGCGATGCACGTCACGCGCATCCATGAAGATCCGCGCGTCACCAAGCCCTACACCGAGGCGGAATGGGCGCGCATCCATGCGCTGGGGCGGCAGGTCGACGTGGATCTCGTCGCGCACGACGTGCGGCTCACGCAGGGCGGCGAGCCGACGTTCGTGTCGATCGACGATATGGACGGTCCGGAGTGGAGCACTGTCGCGATGTCGCCGGAGAAGCGCGACCTCGCCGAGACGTTGCAGAGGCGCCTCAAAGCGCGGTTTGCGCCGGGCGGATTGCTGCATCAGGGGCAGGGGAAGTGGTATCCCGGCGAGCCGCTGCCGCGTTGGTCGCTCGGCATCTACTGGCGTACCGACGGCGACGCGCTTTGGAACGACGATGCGCTCCTCGCCGACACGACGACGCAAGGGTGGGCGACCTTCGAGACGGCGCGCGCACTCGCGACCGGGCTTGCGAACAGGCTCGGCATCGCGGATCACTACGTCATCACCGCGTATGAAGACGCACCGAAATTGTTGATCGAGGAATCGGCGTTGCCCGCGAATGTCGATCCGCTGGCGGCCGACTTGAGCAGTGCCGCTGAGCGCGCACGTCTCGCGCGGCTTCTTCAGTCGGGACTCGATCAGCCGGCCGGATTCGTGTTGCCGCTGAAAGCGACCCACGCGCACGACGGCGCGGCGCTCGTCTGGGAAACAAGTCCGTGGCCGATTCGGCGCGAACGGCTCTACCTTCTTGCCGGGGATTCGCCGCTGGGTCTGCGACTGCCGCTCGGGTCGCTGCCGGATGCCGTGCCCGACGCGCATGAATTCGAGGCGCCGGTCGACCCCTTTGCGCCGCACGACGTGCTCCCGCAACGCTCGGGCCGCGAAACACGATCCCGCATGCGCGGCGGCGCACCCCGCGAAGTGATCAAGACGGCACTGACCGTCGAAGCGCGGGGCGGCCATGTGCGCGTGTTCATGCCGCCGCTGACGCGGATGGAAGCTTATGCCGCGTTGATCGCGACCATCGAGGACACCGCGGCCGCGCTGGCGACGCCGGTTGCCGTCGAAGGTTACGCGCCGCCGCGCGATGCGCGCGTTCGGGTGCTGCAGGTGACACCTGATCCGGGCGTCATCGAGGTCAACATTCATCCCGCGGCGAACTGGGATGAATTGATCGAGACCACGACGATCTTGTACGAAGAGGCGCGTCAGACCCGGCTCGGCACTGAGAAATTCATGCTCGACGGCCGCCATATGGGCACGGGCGGCGGCAATCATGTGACGCTCGGCGGCGCGACGCCCGTTGACAGTCCATTGCTGCGTCGCCCCGATCTATTGCAAAGCCTCGTGACGTATTGGCAGAACCATCCGGGGTTGTCGTATTTGTTCGCCGGGATGTTCGTCGGGCCGACGTCGCAGGCGCCGCGCGTCGACGAAGCGCGCGACGACCGTCTCTATGAGCTCGAGATCGCGTTTCAGCAACTCGCGCAAAAGCAGAAGGCCGGCGAGACGCCGCCGTGGCTGACCGACCGCCTGCTGCGCCATCTGCTGACCGATCTCACCGGGAACACGCATCGCTCCGAATTTTCGATCGACAAACTTTATTCACCGGACGGCCCGGCGGGGCGGTTGGGCCTGCTCGAGTTTCGCGCCTTCGAGATGCCGCCCCATGCGCGCATGAGCGCCGTGCAGATGTTGCTGTTGCGTGCACTGGTCGCGCGATTCTGGCGCGAGCCGTATCGCGGTACGCTGGTGCGCTGGGGTACCGCGCTGCATGACCGCTGGCTGTTGCCGCATTTCGTCGTCACCGACCTGCGCGACGTCATTGCCGATCTCGCACGCCACACCTACGCGTTCTCGTCGCAATGGTTCGATCCGTTCGTCGAATTCCGCTTTCCGCGCTTCGGCACGGTGAACTACGCCGGCGTGATGATCGAGCTTCGGCAGGCGATCGAACCCTGGCATGTGCTTGGCGAGGAGATGAGCGGGATCGGCACGTCGCGCTACGTCGATTCGTCGGTCGAGCGGCTTCAGGTGAAGGTGACGGGCATGGCGGCCGGCCGGCACGAAGTCACGTGCAACGGACGTGCATTGCCGCTCACGCCGGCGGGCGTCCCCGGCGAATTCGTCGCGGGTGTGCGTTTTAGGGCGTGGAGTCCCCCTTCGGCGCTGCATCCGACGATCGGCGTACAAGCGCCGCTGACGTTCGATCTCATCGATACATGGTCGCAGCGCGCGTTGGGCGGCTGCACGTATCACGTCGCGCATCCGGGCGGTCGCAATTACGATTCTTTTCCGGTAAATGCCAACGAGGCTGAGGCGCGGCGGCTTGCGCGCTTCTGGGCGCATGGACATTCGCCGGGGCCGGTCACCGTGCATCGCGAGCCGCCGAATCCCGCGATGCCCTCGACGCTCGATCTGAGATGGAAGCCGTGAGCGCGCAGGGCCGCTGCCGAGCGCGAATTGCCCCGGAGCGCGAAGTGCAGAGAGCAGTCCAGTGAGCGCGGTGCGCACGCGCTTCGCCCCAAGTCCCACGGGATTCCTGCATCTCGGCAACATCCGCTCGGCGCTCTTCCCCTGGGCCTTCGCGCGGCGCCATCAGGGCGTATTCATCTTGCGCATCGAGGATACCGACGTCGAGCGCTCGACCGCCGAAGCGGTGCAGGGGATTCTCGATGCGATGGCCTGGCTCGGCCTCGATTACGACGAAGGGCCGTACTACCAATCGCAACGGATGGCGCGCTATCGCGAAGTGCTGGACGACATGCTCGCGCGCGGACTTGCGTATCGCTGTTACACGACACCCGAAGAATTGGATGTGCTACGCGCGGCGCAACTCGCGCGGGGCGAAAAGCCGCGTTACGACGGTCGCTGGCGACCTGAGAACGCGGCCGGCAAGACGCCGCCTCCGGGGGTCGCGCCGGTGTTCCGCTTTCGCAATCCGGACGATGGCGCAGTCGTTTGGGACGATGCAGTCAAAGGGACGATCGAAATCGCCAACGCCGAGCTCGACGATCTCGTCATCGCGCGCGCAGATGGCACGCCGACGTATAACTTCTCGGTGGTCGTCGACGATATCGACATGCGCATCACCCACGTCATTCGCGGTGACGACCATGTCAACAACACGCCACGTCAGATCAACATGATTCGCGCGTTCGGCATGCCGGAGCCCGTTTATGCGCATCTGCCGACGGTGTTGACACCGGAAGGTGACAAACTGTCGAAACGACACGGTGCGCGAGGTGTTCTCCAATATCGTGACGATGGCTATCTGCCGGAGGCGATCGTCAACTATCTCGCGCGTCTCGGCTGGTCGCACGGCGACGCCGAAGTGTTCTCGCGCGAGCAGTTTGTCGCGTGGTTCGAGCTGGCGGGACTGACTCCGTCGCCGGGTCGCTTCGATCCCGACAAGCTGCGCTGGCTCAATCACGAGCATTTGAAGCAGACGCCGGCCGAAGCGCTTGGGCCGTTGCTGGAGCCGTTTCTCGTCGCCGACGGTCTCGATATCGCAACCGGACCGTCACCGCAGGCGGTGGCCGGCCTATTGCGCGATCGCGTGCCGACCCTGGCGGAGATGGCGGATGCGGCGCACTACTTCTACGCCATGCCGCACGTGCCTGCGGAAAAGCTCGCCGAATTCGTCAATGAGACCAATCGGGGCGTTCTGATCGAGCTCCACGGACAATTCGCCACACTCGAATGGTCGCGGGAATCCATCGGCGCTGCGATCAAAGCCGCTGCTTCGCAGCACGGCCTGAAGCCAGGGCAAATCATGATGGCGCTGCGGATGATCGTCACCGGCACGAAAGAGACGCCGGCGATTGATGCGGTGCTGGCGCTCGTGGGCCGCGACCGCACGCGCGAGAGAATGAAGGCGGGGTTGGAACTATAACGCCCTGGCGCGTCCCAGTCACGTTTGGTCGGGCGGGAACCTTCCGGTAAAATACGGAATTTCCGAGACCTCTCGATGACAAAATTCGTCTTCGTGACCGGCGGCGTCGTTTCCTCGCTCGGAAAAGGCATCGCCGCCGCGTCTCTGGCCGCGATCCTCGCTTCGCGCGGCGTCCGCGTCACCAACCTCAAGCTCGACCCGTACATCAACGTCGATCCAGGCACGATGTCGCCGTTTCAGCACGGCGAAGTGTTCGTGACCGACGACGGCGCCGAAACCGATCTCGACCTCGGCCATTACGAGCGCTTCACCGACGTGAAGATGGGGAAGCGCAACAACTTCACGACCGGCCAGATCTACGAGAGCGTGATCCGCAAGGAGCGCCGCGGCGACTATCTGGGCGGCACCGTGCAGGTGATTCCGCATATCACCGACGAGATCAAAAGCTGGATCCAAGCCGGCGCCGAGATAGACGGAAATGAGGCCGAAGTGTGCGTGGTCGAAGTCGGCGGCACGGTCGGGGACATCGAATCCCTGCCGTTCCTGGAAGCGATTCGGCAAATGGGCATCACGCTCGGCCGCGACAACGTCTGCTATATCCATTTGACGCTCGTGCCGTTCATTCCCACGGCCGGCGAGATGAAAACCAAGCCGACGCAGCACTCGGTGAAAGAGTTGCGCGAGATCGGTATCCAGCCGGATGTGGTGCTCTGCCGCGCCGACCGACCGATTCCCGACGGCGATCGCCGCAAGATCGCCCTCTTCACCAATGTTCCACCGGAAGCGGTGATCCCGGCGCTCGACACCGACTCGATCTACAAGATTCCCGCAGCGCTTTCCACCGAAGGACTCGACGTCATCGTTTGCAAGAAGCTTGCGATCGATCCGCCGGCTGCCGATCTCGCATCGTGGCGCCGCTTGACCGATGCGCTCGAGCATCCCGACCAGACGGTGAACATTGCGATGGTCGGCAAATATGTCGATCTCACCGAATCGTACAAGTCGCTCTCTGAAGCGCTGATCCACGCCGGAATCCACACGCGCTCGAAGGTTCGCATTCATTACGTCGATTCGGAAGCGCTCGAGCGCGAAGGCATCGAAAGTCTGCGCGGCATCGATGCGATCCTGGTGCCCGGCGGATTCGGCAAGCGCGGCGTGGAAGGCAAGATCGCCGCGATCCGCTATGCACGGGAAAACGGCATTCCTTATCTCGGCATCTGCCTCGGCATGCAGTTGGCCGTCATCGAGTACGCGCGTCACATGGCCAGCCTCGCGAACGCCAACAGCACCGAATTTGAACCCGATACGCCGCATCCGGTGGTTGCGCTCATCACCGAATGGCAAAACCGCGACGGATCGATCGAGCGCCGCAGCCATACCTCGGATCTCGGTGGAACGATGCGCCTCGGTGCGCAGCCATGCGACGTCGTGCCCGGAACCCTCGCGTATCGGATCTACGGATCGACGCGCATCGCCGAACGGCATCGCCATCGCTACGAGGTCAACAATCACTATTTGCCGCGCTTGCAAGCGGCCGGCCTGACGGTCAGCGCGTGGGCGAAGAGCGCCGCAGCCGGCGATCTGTGCGAGATGATCGAGCTGCCGCATCATCCATGGTTCTTCGGCTGCCAGTTCCATCCCGAATTCACCTCGAATCCGCGCCGCGGCCATCCGCTGTTCGTGAGCTTCATCCGCGCGGCGCTGGACCGAACCAAACGCGGGGCCGGCGCGACGGCAGGAACGCTCGCCGAATTGGTCGCGTCCGATTAAGGCTGCTGTGAAGCTTTGCGGCTACGACGTCGGTCTCGATCAGCCGTTCTTTTTGATCGCGGGTCCCTGCGTCGTCGAATCGCGGCAACTGCAGGTCGACGTCGCCGGCGAATTGAAGGCGATCTGCGCGGATCTGGAGATTCCCTTCATCTTCAAGTCATCCTACGACAAAGCGAATCGCAGCTCGCATGCCTCGTATCGCGGACCCGGCATGGACGAGGGCCTGCGCGTGCTCGCCGACGTCAAGCGGCATGTCGAAGTGCCCGTGTTGACCGACGTTCACGCAATCGACGAGATTTCCGCCGCTGCGGCTGTCGTCGACGTGCTGCAAACCCCGGCGTTTCTCTGCCGGCCAACGGATTTCATTCAGGCGGTCGCGTCCGCCGGTAAGCCCGTCAACATCAAGAAGGGACAATTTCTTGCGCCCGAAGACATGAAACAGGTGGTGGCCAAAGCGCACGCGGCGAGCGGCACCGACAACATCCTGGTGTGCGAGCGCGGCGTCTCCTTCGGCTATCACAATCTGATCACCGACATGCGGGCGCTGGCAATCATGCGCGCCAGCGGTTGTCCCGTGGTGTTCGACGCCACGCATTCCGCGCAACTGCCGGGTGGAAAGGGCACGTCGTCGGGCGGGCAGCGCGAATTCGTGCCGGTGCTCGCACGCGCGGCCATCGCGGCCGGCGTATCGGGATTGTTCATGGAGACGCATCCCGATCCGGATCGCGCGCTCTCCGACGGTCCCAATTCGTGGCCCCTGGCCAAAATGCGTGCGCTCCTTGAAACGCTGCGCTCGGTCGATGCAACCGTGAAACGCGCCGGATTCGCCGAGCGCGAATTGATGTCGGCGTAGAAAGCACAACCGATGAGCGCCATTGTGGATGTCACCGCCCGCGAAATCCTCGATTCGCGCGGCAATCCGACCGTCGAGGCGGAAGTCCTTCTCGAGTCGGGCGTCATGGGACGCGCGGCTGTCCCCTCCGGCGCATCGACCGGCTCGAAAGAGGCGATCGAATTGCGCGACGGCGATGCGGCGCGTTATCTCGGCAAAGGCGTGACCAAAGCGGTCGAGAACGTCAACACCGAAATCTGCGAAGCGATTCTCGGACTCGACGCCACCGAGCAAGGCTTGATCGACCAGACGCTGATCGATCTCGACGGCACCGACAACAAGGCGCGGCTTGGCGCCAACGCGATCCTCGCCGTCTCGTGCGCGGTGGCGAAAGCCGGCGCCGAGGAATCGTCGCTGCCGCTATACCGCTATCTGGGTGGCGCGGGTGAAATGCAGTTGCCCGTGCCGCAGATGAACGTCATCAACGGCGGCGCGCACGCGAACAATCGGATCGATCTGCAGGAGTTCATGATCGTCCCGCTCGGTGCGCCGACGTTCAGCGAA
>DASXPO010000213.1:0-2073 GCA_036493535.1 Casimicrobiaceae bacterium | reverse complement strand
CGAAAAGCGCGGCCAGCGCGCTTTGCACATCACGGCGCCGCCGGACAAGGAACCGATGCCGGCGATCAGAACAAGCGGGAAACGTCATTGAAGAGCGCCAGGGCCATCAACATGGCGAGCATCGCCATGCCGATGCGCTGTCCGACCTCGAATGCGCGGTCGGAGACAGGGCTGCCTTTGATGATTTCCGCAAAATAATACAGCAAATGCCCTCCATCCAATAACGGAACGGGCAAGAGGTTCAGCACGCCGAGGCTGATCGAGATCAGCGCAAGATAACCGACGAACACGAGAATGCCCTGCTGCGCCGATTGACCGGCGAAATCGGCCATCGTCAGCGGACCGCTGATGTTTTTGACCGATGCATCGCCGACCAGGATGCGACCGAGCATTTGCACGGTGAAAACAGATAGCTCCATCGTCTTGCGCGCGCCCTGCAGAAGCGCGTCGAGCGGACCGTAACGAACCGTCACCTGCAAGCCCGCGATGACGGCGGGATCGACGCGCAGCCGGACACCGGCGATACCGACTTGACGGCCGCCTTGCTCGACCGCTTCCGCTGTCAGAGGCACATCGAACTGCGTGCCGTCGCGATCGATCCGAAAGACGAGATCGCCGCCTGGCTTCGCGTTGGTAATCGTCGCCACGTCGGATGGCGATCGCGCGGCAGTGCCGTCGATCGCGATGATGCGATCGCCGACCTTGAGACCCGCGCGGGCGGCGGGCTTGCCCGGCAACACCTGGTCGATCAACGGCGGACCGAAGTCGGCCTTGAGTCCCAGGATTGCAAGCGCGCTGCCCTCCCAATCGGCGGGCTTGACGCCGCCGAGCGACAATTGGTGTGTGGTGCGCTCACCGCGCGATTCGGGACGCTCAACGGCAATCACCGCCGTGTCGTGGCCCTGCGCCTTGATCAGACGCCAGCGAAGCTCCTGCCAGCTTGCGACCGGCTCGCCGTCGATTTCGACGACGACGTCGCCGGCGCGGATGCCTGCGGCCGCGGCCGCGCTGGTGGGAGGCGGTCCCGCCAAAAGCGGTCGCTGTCCGGGTACTCCGGCAATGTAGGTGCCGGCAAACAACAACATCGCGAGCAACAGGTTGGCGATCGGCCCCGCGGCGACGATCGCCATGCGCTTCCAAACGCTTTGCCGGTTGAACGCACGGGGAAGATCGCTCGGGGCCACGCTCCCTTCGCGCTCATCGACCATCTTTACGTAGCCGCCGAGCGGCACCGCGGAGAGCGCCCATTCGGTGTTGTCGGGGCCGCGCCGTCGCGACCAGATTATCCGACCGAATCCCACCGAGAAACGCAGCACCTTCACGCCGCACAGTCGCGCGATGACGAAGTGCCCGAGCTCGTGGAAAACGACGAGCAACCCGAGCGTGATCAGAAACGCGACGATTTTGTAGGCGACATCAACCATGGGCAACTCAACTCATGCGGCGAGCGAAAAGCTCTGCACAGCAGGGACTGGAATCGCGAGCAGTTCGCATGCCATGCGCCGGGCTTCGCCGTCGGCGGTCAGCGCATCCAACAGTGATCCTACCGGATGCGCCGGAATTCGCTCGAGGGTTCGCGCGCAAGTCGCCGCGATGTCCGGGAATCGCGCCCCGCCGGCGAGGAACGCGGCGACCGAGATCTCATTCGCAGCATTGAGGATAATCGGCGCGCTGCCGCCGGACGCAAGCGCAGCGTAAGCAAGCGCCAGACACGGAAAACGCTCGAAGTCGGGCGCCTCGAACGACAAGGCGGCGAGCGCTGCGAGATCGAGGCGCGGGACACCCACGTCGATTCGATCGGGTGACGCCAACGCTTGCGCGATCGGCGTGCGCATGTCCGGGTGGCCGAGTTGCGCGAGCACGGACCCATCGACGTACTCGACCAGCGAATGGATGACGCTTTGCGGATGAATGACGACCTCGATCGATTCCCGCGCCGCGCCAAAGAGCCAATGCGCCTCGATCACTTCGAGACCCTTGTTCATCATCGTCGCCGAATCGACGGAGATTTTGCGGCCCATCGACCAGTTGGGATGTGCGCAGGCTTCGTCGGGCGTCACCCGGCCGAGATCG
>DASXPO010000212.1:0-3704 GCA_036493535.1 Casimicrobiaceae bacterium | reverse complement strand
CGAAAACTTCGTCAAGCGCGCGCGAAGCGACGTCGTCGAGCAGGCACGCGCACGTGTCGCGACCTTGCGCTCGACGCTCGAGAAGCTGCGCGCTCAGCAAACGCGACTCTCCGGCTGACGCGTAAATTTGGCGATCTCGCTATACCGCACGTTTCGCGCGCTCAAACACCGCAATTTCCGGTTGTTCTTCATCGGCCAGGGTCTCTCGATGGTCGGGACCTGGCTTCAGCAAGTCGCAATGGGTTGGCTCACTTATCGTCTGACCGGCTCGGCATGGTTGCTCGGCGTCGTCGCATTTTGCGCGAATGTCGGGATCCTGCTCTTCGGTACATGGGCCGGCGTGCTCGCCGATCGTGTACGCCGCCGCCGCGCGCTCTATCTCACGCAATCGTTGATGCTCGCACAGGCAGTCGTACTGGCGTTGCTCACTGCGCTTGACTGGATCCAGGTTTGGCACTTGATTGCGCTCTCGCTTTGGCTCGGTATCGTCAGCGCATTCGATATCCCGATTCGTCAATCGCTGTATGTGCACCTGGTCGAGGACCGCAAGGACCTGCCGAACGCGATCGCGCTCAATTCGTTCTTGGTCAACGGCGCGCGTGTCGTGGGGCCGGCGCTTGCGGGTCTGCTACTGGCGATCGTCAGCGAGGCCGTTTGCTTCGCACTCAATGCGCTGTCGTTCGTCGCGGTTATTTTTGCCGTGACGCGGATGCAGTTTCCGCGCGAGCCCGGACCGAGCTCCCGCGCAACGGGCTGGTGGGCGAGTTGGATCGAGGGGTTTCGGTATGTCTGGCAATCGGCGCCGGCGCGCGCCTTATTGATGCTCGTTGCGGTTCTCGCGTGGACCATCGCGCCTTATTCATCGTTGATGCCGATCTTCGCAAAGGACGTGTACGGCGGTGGACCGCACACGTTGGGTTTTCTATTGGCTGCTGCGGGCGCAGGTGCGTTGATGTCGACGTTCTATCTGGCGAGCCGGGAGAACATCCGCGGTCTTGCCCGCGTCATTGCCATCGCGGCGGGCATTTCCGGTCTCGGTCTCGCGGCGTTCGCGTATATGAATTTATTCGAAGTCGCGCTTGCGCTGATGATCGCGGTGGGCGGCGGCCTGATTCTCGCCGCAGCGTCGGCCAACACGATTTTGCAAACGATCGTCGACGATTCGCTTCGCGGCCGCGTGGCGGGTTTTTACACGCTTGCGTTCCTCGGTGTCGCACCGCTCGGTAATTTGGCTGCCGGGGCGCTTGCCGCACGGTTTTCCGCGCAGGCCACGTTTGCGATCAACGGCCTGCTCGCGACGCTGGCAGCCGTATGGTTCTGGCGTCGCTTGCCGGGCATACGCGGCGCGCTGCGCTCCACGTATCAGCGGCTCGGCATTCACGCGGAGCGTTGATCATGGTCAACCACGGGACCAGCGCCGCCTCGCGGGTTTGCGCGCGCGATGGCTACGGCGACGGCAATCAGCACCATGCCGGCCATGGCTGCGACATCGAGCCTCTCGTCGAAGAATGCGAATGCGAGCGCGGCCGTTACCGCCGGAACGAGGAAAAAGAGCCGCGCGATATTGGCCGCGGTGCCGTGGCGTAGCAGCCAATTCAACAGACTGATCGCACCGACCGACAAGACCAGCACCGACCACCCCAGCGCAAAAAGAAAGTCGGACGTCCATTGAATGGGCCGCTCGCCGGCGAAGAAGGCGAGCGGTGCGTACGCGATGGTGCAAGCGGTGAATTGAATCACGGCGGCAGAACGCAGATCGATATGCGAGCAAAACCGCTTCTGGTAGAGCGTGCCAATGCTGATCGCGCACAACGCGACGGCGATCGGCAGAAAACCGCGCAAATCGCCGCTGAAATCAATCTTGTGGCGCACCACGAAGTAAACGCCGACGATACCGAGCACGAGTCCCAGCCATTGCCGTGCAACGACCCCCTCGCCTAGCCATGCCCGGGCGACCGCGACGGTGATGATCGGCTGCAGACCGACGAGCATTGCGCTCGTCCCTGCAGCCACTCCCTCGCTGATGGCGACGAAGACGCCGCCCAGGTAGCCGCCGTGCACAAGCAACGCTGCGACAGTGAGGTGCGCGGCATCGCGGCCCGCGTGCGGCCACGTGGCTTGCGTTGTCAGGGCGACGATCGTCATCAACAAAGCGACGAGCGCGAAGCGCAGCAGCAGGAACTTGAAGGGAGGTGCGTACGGAAGGCCGAACTTCGCTGCGATGAAGCCGGTGCTCCAGAGCAGCACGAACAGTGCCGGCAGCGCGACCGCCGCCGCTGATCTGCGCCGATCGCTGCTCAACGCCGCTCTATCTTGGGATCGAGCGCGTCGCGCAATCCATCGCCCAGCAGATTGAATGCAAGGACGGTGAAGAAAATTGCCAGTGCCGGAAAGATCGCTTCATGCGGCGCGGTCAGCATGTCGGAGCGCGCGGCATCGAGCATCGCACCCCATTCGGGTGTCGGCGGCTGCGCGCCCATGCCGAGAAACGACAAGCTTGCTGCCGTGATGATCGACGTGCCGATCCGCAGTGAAAAGTAGACGACGACCGCGGATATCGTGCCGGGAAAGATGTGGCGCGCGATGATGGTCCAGTCGGATGCGCCGATGCTGCGCGCGGCCTCGATGAAGGTCAGGTGCTTGAGCGCAAGCGTGTTGCCGCGCACGAGCCGCGCGAATGTGGGCACGCTGAACACGGCGACGGCGACGATGACGTTCGCCATGCCGCCGCCGAGAATCGCCACGATGCCGATGGCGAGCAGAATGCCGGGAAACGCGAACAGCACGTCGCAGACGCGCATGATCGCGCGATCCCACCAGCCCTCGTAGTAGCCGGCGATGAGTCCGAGCAGTGTACCGACCAGCGCACCCGCCGCAACCGAAACAAAACCGGCGGCCAATGAAATGCGCGCGCCCATGAGGATCCGGCTGAAGATGTCGCGACCGAGCGCATCGACGCCGAACCAGTGTTGCGCGGACGGCGGTGCGTTCAATCGGTCGTAGTCGAAAAAGTTTTCCGCATCGAATGGAACGATCCAGGGTGCTGCGAGCGCGACCAGCACGAGCAGCGCCACAAATCCGGCGGCGAACACTGCGACCTTCTGCTTGCGGAATTTGCGCCAGAACTCCGTCCACGGCGTGCGCACCGCCTCGCTGACCGTCGGCTCGGGCGCGCTGACGAGGACGTCTTCGGTGGCGGTGTCCATCGAATCTATCGATAGCGGATCGTCGGATTGATCACGCCGTAGAGGACGTCGACGATCAGATTGATCAGGATGAATTCGAGCGAGAACAGCAGCACCAGTGCCTGGATCACTTTGTAGTCGCGCATGTCGACGGCGTCGACCAGCAAGCGTCCCAGCCCCGGCCAATTGAACACTTTCTCGACGACGATCGAGCCGCCGAGCAGGAAGCCGAACTGAAGCCCCATCATCGTGACGACGGGAATCAGCGCATTACGCATTCCATGCTTGGTGACGACACGCGTTTCATCGAGGCCCTTGGCGCGCGCCGTGCGAATGTAGTCCTCGCCCAGAATGTCGACGAACGACGAACGCGTAAAGCGCGCCATGATCGCCGCGACCGCGGCCCCGAGCGTCAGCGACGGGAGGATGTAGTGCTTCCACGTGTCGGCGCCGACCGTCGGCAGCCACCCAAGCTGGACGGAGAAAATCTGCATCAGCACCATGCCGAGCGCGAAGGCC
>DASXPO010000211.1:0-4291 GCA_036493535.1 Casimicrobiaceae bacterium | reverse complement strand
CTAACAAGAAGTACAGCCCCTAAAAAGTTGGAAAACTTCCCGTCAATACGCCAAATGACCTATTGGGCGGGAAACCATTTTGCCCAAGAATCAATGGGGAGACTCTGAATACTGGAACCTAAATTGGCTCGTCAAGGATGGACGCGTCCCAACCCCCTCGCCTGCTCGCTCGCGTCCGGGACCGCATCCGATTCAAGCATTACAGCCTCCGCACCGAAGAAGCCTACGCCGACTGGATTAAACGATTTATCGTCTTTCACAACAAGCGCCATCCGTCGGAGCTTGGAGCCGTTGAAGTCGAAACGTTTCTGACCAACCTCGCCGTCGAGCGCAACGTCTCTGCATCGACGCAAAATCAAGCCAAGAGCGCGATTCTATTTCTATACAAGGAAGTGCTCGGCAATGAATTGCCGTGGCTCGCCGGGATTGAAAGCGCAAAGCGCCCGGTCCGATTGCCCGTCATCCTGACATCCGGAGAAGTCAAGGACGTCCTCCGCAATCTTCATGGCGTCCACTATCTGATCGGCCGCTTGCTCTATGGCAGTGGAATGCGGGTTCTCGGGCGATGCGCCTTCGCGTGAAAGACATCGACTTCACCCGTCGCGAAATCATCGTCCGCGACGGCAAGGGGGCCAAGGACCGCATCACGATGCTGCCGAACGGTCTCACGCGCCCACTCAAACTGCACTTGCTCGATGTCGCCAAGATCCACGCGCTGGACGTGGCGGACGGGTGCGGGAACGTCTATCTTCCTCATGCTCTTGCGCGGAAATATCCCACTGCGGGCGGCGAATGGTGTTGGCAATTCGTCTTCCCGTCCGATCGTCGCTCGGTAGATCCACGAACCCGCGCAGTACGCCGTCATCACCTCGGGGACCAATCCTTTCAACGTGCAATGCGCCAGGCTCTACGTAATGCGCACATCTCGAAGTTCGCGACGCCTCACACGTTGCGCCATTCGTTCGCAACGCACTTGCTCGAATCGGGCTACGACATCCGCACCGTGCAGGAGTTGCTCGGCCACTCGGACCTCGCCACGACGATGATCTACACGCATGTGTTGAACCGCGGCGGCCGTGCCGTGATCAGTCCACTCGATCGCCTTTGACTTTTGCGGTCGTCTTCGCTCGACCGCCTTTGACCTTTGCGCCGCTCGTCATGCGTGCACTTTCGGCAGTCACTTTTTGTTCCCAAAGATTCTCGAGTGCCTCGGCCAGCGTTGACGGCACCCGCGTCCCCGACGCGCGAACGCCCCAGCGAAATCGGGAGAACGGCGGGGAAGCGAGATCGTCGAACGAAACGATCGGCATCTGGGTCAGCACCTCCAGTCGAAGCTTCAAATGGAGCGCCGGAACGCCGGCCTTCCTTTTGCTGTCGATCCAGTGGCGCCCCGGCGTGGGTGGCGTCAAGGTAAATCCTGATCCGATGATGCCTTTCGGCGGGGTTCCCAGCCGCACCATGAATGCGCGACTGCCGAGCTCGATCGACCGCGTTCGACCGCTGGCCCAACCGATGTCGACGTGGCCGCGCCGCTTCAATCGCCGAATTTCATCGGCGAGCTCGGGCCAGTCCCAATAGATCGGATTCCAGGCGAAGAGATAGGTGGCCATCGATCAGAATGAAGCTCAAAGGAACCGCCGCGATCGATTCGTCGAATGGCGGCGGTCGCTTTATCCCAATGAAATCGACCCGCGCCGGCCACGCACGCTCCGACAGTGGTAGATTGCGCGCACCACCGCACTTTCCTCGATGCTGCGTGTAGCTCTCGTCCTCGCGTTGATTGCGATCCTGTCGGCGTGCAGCAACGCCCCCCCGCAGGTCGCATCGTCACCGCCGGCCAGTCCCGGCGCAGCGACGCCTTCGCCGTCCCCGCCGCAACCGACGACGCGATACTACAAGGACGACGGTCCCGGCGAGAACCCGCCCGACAATCTCGACACCCTTGCCGACGCCACGCCGCGCCTCGAGCCGCTCCATCGCTACGCGAATCGTCCGTACACGGTTCTCGGCCGTGAATACGTTCCCGCCACGACGGTCAGGCGCTATCGCGAGCGCGGCACCGCGTCGTGGTATGGGCGTAAATTCCACGGTCAAAAGACCTCGACCGGCGAAACCTACGACATGTACAAGATGACGGCGGCGCATCCGACGCTGCCGTTGCCGTCGTATGCGCGCGTCACCAACGTCAGCTCGGGCAAGACCGTCGTCGTACGCGTGAACGACCGCGGACCGTTCTTGCACGGTCGCATCATCGACCTGTCGTATGCCGCAGCCCACAAACTCGGGATCGCGCAGAACGGCAGCGGATTGGTCGAGGTCGAGGCGATCATTCCGTCGGACTTCGTCCTCGCCGAGGTGACTCCGCCGCTTACGCCGGTCACCACGGCGCAGACAACGCCGCCTTCGCCAGAACCCGAGCTTGCACCGGTCGCGGCGCCCGGCGGATTTGCCGTCCAGCTTGGCGCCTTTGCAAATTATGCCAATGCTCAGAACTTTCTGGCCCATGTGCAGAACCAACTCGCGACCGCTTCGGTCGAAGCGAAGGTCCGGCAGATGGGCGGGTTGTTTCGCGTCTACGTCGGGCCCTATGCGGATAGGGACGATGCGCACCGCGTAGCGGAAAGTCTCAACGGCGCCTTCGGCTTAGCCACCACGGTCGCCCCGCATGAGGGCAGTGGCTCTGCTGTGCGATAGGCTCGTTGCGTCAACGCCTTCGACAGCGTGTTCGTTATAATCGGATCGCTGAATTCGCGCACCGTGTTCGTTCCAACTAATCCAACAATTACCGGTCCCGCGTTTAAGACTCGATGCCCCGCCTGCCGCGCCGCATCTTCTCGCTCCTCCTCTTAGCGCTCCTGCCCGTTTTTGCGGCATACGCCCAATTGACGATCGAGATCGTCGGCGGCGCGAGCACGACGATACCCATCGCCATCGTTCCGTTTGCGAACGAGAATACTTATCCGCTCGGCATCACCGGCATCGTCGGCGCCGACTTGACGCGCTCGGGGCTGTTTCGGCTCGTCGATTACAACGGCGTTTCGCCGCGGCCGACCCGCGCCGAGGAGATTCAGGCGGCGGTGTGGCGCTCGCGCAATGCCGACGCTGTCGTCGCAGGCTCGATGCGCCCGCTCGGGGACGGCCGGGTCGAAGTCCGGTTCTCGCTGGTCGATGTCGTCAAGCAGGTGCCGCTCACGACGATGACCTACACGGTCACGCCGCAGCAGTTTCGCGTCACTGCGCACAAGATTGCCGATGTCATCTATGAAAAGCTGACGGGCACCCCGGGCATTTTCTCGACGCGCATTGCGTACATCACCAAGCAGGGATCGCGTTATCAATTGCTGGTCGCCGACGCCGACGGCGCGGATCCGCAGACGATCGTGACGTCGAACGAGCCGCTGCTCTCGCCGAAGTGGTCGCCGGACGGCACGCGACTCGCCTACGTCTCCTTCGAGAACAAGAAACCCGTCGTCTACGTGCAATCGTTGTCGACGGGACAGCGCGTCGCGGTCGCCAATTTCCGCGGCAGCAACAGCTCGCCGGCCTGGTCGCCGGATGGACGCCGGCTCGCGGTCACGCTCACCAAAGACGGCAGCTCGCAGATCTATCTCATCAATGCCGAAGGTGGCAGCGCGGCGCGACTGCTCACGTCGTCGGGCATCGACACCGAAGCTGCCTTTACCCCGGATGGCGGGTCGCTGGTGTTCACATCCGATCGCGGCGGCACGCCGCAGATCTATCGTGCGAGCGTCAATGGCGGCAACGTCGAGCGGCTCACGTTCGACGGCGACTACAATGTGTCGCCGCGCCCGACCCCCGACGGCAAGTCGCTCGTATTCGTGCGCCGCGCCTCGAACCGTTACCAGATTGCATTGATGGATTACGCGACCCGCCAGGTGCAGGTCCTGACCGACGGGCCCGATGATTTGAGCCCGAGCGTCGCACCGAACGGCAAACTGATCATCTACGCGAACGAAGGAGGGGGCCGTGGTATATTGGCCGCGGTCTCCAGCGACGGACGTGTAAAGCAGCGGCTCGTCGCGCCGTCCGCCGACGTACGCGAGCCCGCATGGGGGCCGCTCCCGCGGCAATGACATGGCCCCAGACGCGAATTGCGGTCGACGTTCCCGCCCGTTGCACCCACTTCGATTTCGTCTCCCGGCCCGACCAACGTAGGAGGCTGTATGCGTAATGTTCTATTTGCCACGCTGATCGCAATCGCCCTCGCAGGTTGCAAAACCACGCCTACGGATGAAAACGCCGCGCCGGTCGAAGACAAATCGGCCACCGC
>DASXPO010000210.1:0-13913 GCA_036493535.1 Casimicrobiaceae bacterium | reverse complement strand
CGCCGGCGCACCTTCGTCGAACGGTACGATGCGGAAGCGCAGCGACGTCAGCGCCGCCGCCTTCGGCGCGTCGGCCACGCGAAAGCGCGCCGCCCCGGTGTTGCGAAGCGGCGCGCGCGCCACCGCCCCGGTTCGCGTGTGCAGCATCAATTGATTCGCGAGCAGCGTGTAATGCGGATCGCGGTTGGCCGGCTGCGGCACGGTATCGATCACCAGTGACTCGTAGATGAGCGGCGCCGGCACAACCTCCTCGAAGCGCGCCGCGTCGCCACCGAACATGATGCCGCAATCCATCTCGTCGAACGAGGGCGCCGCGAGCTTCTCGTCGTCGCTCAAGGCAAAATACTGCGCCGGCGAGAACTGACCCCGCACCGGATCGACGTGCTGCCCCTGCGCTTGCAAGGCGGCGTCGATGTGGAAACGCCTGGCACCCGACACCGGCGCGCCGCCGTAGAGGTCGATGTCGCGGGTCGTGTTGAGCGGAACGATCTGTTGCCGTACCACCAGCATGCCGAGCGGATCGAGAATAAGCTTCGTGCTCGTGAGCTTGCGCAGCGCGACGCCGTGCGCGCTACGCGTCTGCACGCTCCAGCTCGTCGTGTCCGCAAGCGCCTGCTTGAGTTGGGCCAGCAGATCGACCGCCGCGGGGAGCGGCGGCTTCTCGCCCTCGACCAGCGTCTTGTCGAAGCGCACCGAGAAGTCGCACCAGAAGATCGAGAACGACGCCTTGCCGCTCACCCGCAGCGGCCGCGGGCCCTCGAGCTCGCCTTTCACCGCCACCGAGAATAGATTGCTCGAGCCGTGCTTCAACTGCACCTTGGCATCGAAGTCGGCGATGAAATGCAGCGGCGCGATCTCGATCAGCACGTCGTAGCCGATGTCGCCCTCGATGCTGAAGCCGTAGGCCGCGGCGTAGAGCTGCGCGCGCGCGCCGAACTGGATCGTGTTCGCGGTGATCGCGAAGTACGATTCGCAGGTGAGCCGCGGATTGTTGCCCGACGAGAACGCGATCGCGACGCGCGCGAGCTTCGGCAGATCGGACGGCGGCGTAAAGCGCGGGTGCAGCCCGCCGACCGCCAGCACGAAGGTCGATCCCGGGCCGGAACCCCAGCGCGCGCGGAGCGCCATCGCGCCGGTCAGCGCATACGCGTGGGCGAGCCGCGAATCGACCAGCATGCCGTCGACCGCGACGTTGCCCTGGTCGAAATCGATGACGCCGACGACATCGACATTGATGCGGACCAGATCGTTGTCGGGCGACGGCAGGAGCGAGCTCACCCGCCCCAGCAGCAGCAAGCGCTTGCGGACCCCGAACTCGACGATGATCGCAATCTGCATCAGCACCAAGGTCGGCGTGAACCAGCCGATCTTGGCGAGGAGGCCCACCAGATAGCTGCCGAGACGCGCCGGAAAGGCGCTCGCCAGCGCACCGATGATCGCCGGCGCGTTACGCACCGGATCGCGTGGAAACAGCAGCGTGCCGAGCGTATCGTTCTTGATCCCTTCGCGCAGCACGTTCTCATCGAAAGTCCGGTTGATGCCGACCATGCCGCCGATGCCGAGCAGCGTGAAACCGAGCCCGAGTTGGATCGGGCGGAAATCATCCGCGGTGATGAACACGACCAGCGAGTAGCCGCGGCTGCCGTCGGGCATCCGCGTCGCGATCAGGCCGAACGCCGTGACGGTCAGCACATCGTAGATCGACAGCTGCAGCACCCCCGCGTAGGTGCTCGTGGCCGCATCGTGGAACAGGAAACCGCCACCGCTCGCCACACCCGAGATGTCGAGCGCCAGACCGATGCCGGACGGCGGCTTGAAATCCAGCGCGACGTCGATCGGACCGAGATTGCCATCGTGGAACGCGAGCAGCGCTTGCGCGCCGACGCGATCGACGGTGACCGTGAGCGGCCCGAGACTCGTGCTCGCCGCGAAGCTCGTCTCGACGCCGATGCCCGATTCGGACGGCGACAACGCGACGTGAAGGCCGTCGATGCGCAGCGGACCGATCGAGAAGTGCAGCGGAAAATCGATCGCGGCCGACGCCGAGCCTTCGAATGTCACGCCCTCGCTCGCGGACCAGCGCACGCCGAGATCGAACTTGAGCTCGACGCCGTTCGCCGGAAGGATCGACGACAGGAACGAATCCGATTCGCCGGGTTTGATTGCCGCGCGGCCGCCCGTCAGCTTCGCCGCGAAACTCGGCGACAGGTTGCCGTGCGTGGCTTCGATGCCAGCCGCGAAAGCGATCGAGTCGACATCGAGAATCCCGCCGCCCGGGAATGAAAGCAAAGTGAGGCGTTCACCAGACGGAGCCGACACGATCACGCGCACCAGCGCATGGCCATCGATGCTGTCGACGACCCCACCGTCGCCGAGCAGCCCACCTTTTAGTTTCGCCGGCTGACCGGGCCGGAACGCAAGCGCGACGCCCGAATCGAGCGCGACGGTCGAATCGAATTCGAGTGTCACTTGCGGGGCGAGCTCGAAGCTCAATGTCTCCGCGCCGTGCGCGTACGGCGCAATCGCGAGGCCGGCGTCCGTCGCGCCGGGCGCGCTCGCGCGCAACGGATAGAGCGAGAGACCCACGTCGCGACCGCCGCTTGCATCGAAGCTACGATCGATGCTGAACAGCAACTGCGTCGCGGGCGACACGTCGGCCTCCGGGACCATCGCGCCCGCGAGCTGCTCTTCGACGCGGCGCGGCAATTGGCGCAGTCGCACCGGCTCGCCGAAAACCTCGAGCACCGCGCCGAGGTTCGTCACAAACTCCTGGCCGAGGAAGTCCGCCGTGCCCCATCCATAGCGCGACTCGAGCAGCCCGACCGGATCGGTGAACAGCCGTCCGAGCGCGCTCCAGTCGAATGTCACGCGCATGTGATCGGTCTGAAAGATCGAGTGATCGGCCTGAAAGTGGCGCACGTTGATCACGCCGAAAAACTGCAGCAGCAGGAAGGCCGCCGGCGACGTCGAAGAAAGCCGCGACGCGGTCATCAGCCCGCTCAAGCGCGGCAGAAACTCGCTCTTGATGTGCGTCTTGTCGAGATAGTCGCCCGTTGCGGTGAAGCCGGCGATCGTCGCCCGCAACGCCGACACCGTACGAATGACTTCGTCGAGCAGGTCGGCAAATTTCGCGGCGAGCTCGGCATCGTCGGCGTTGGCACTCTGTGCCGCTTCGAGCGCGTCGAACTTCCGGACCACTGCGGTGAGATCGAGCGCGGCGAAGCCGAGGTCGTTGACGCCGGGCGGCAATTCCCATCCAAGCGACCCGACGAAGTTGCGCGGACCGTCATCCTGCGTGAGTAAAGCCGCGACGAACTTCAACAGCCGTCCGGCTTCATGCGCAATGCGATCGAGGGTGCTCGCCACGATGCGACGAAGGTCCTGTCAGGGCAGTTTCATGTATTTGAATGTAAAGCTCGACGGACCGCCGGTCAGCACGTCGAACTGCGATAAGAGGACGTCACTGGGTTGGTCGTCGGGGCTCAACAACATCGAAAGATGCGCGCGCGCGACCTTGTGCGATTTGAAGCGCGCGAAAAAGCCGATCTTGTCGAAAAATTTCGAGTTGCCCGGCCACGGCAGCACGTGGCTCTGGATGCCGTCGGTTCCGGGGCCGTCGAACGCCATAACCTGGTCGAGGTTCGTCTTGAGGCCGTCGAGCTTACGGTTCGCCGTGGCACGCCATACGTCCAGCCAGTTCTTACTCGGCGAGTCATCGAGCTGGTCGGATGTCTGATCTGCGATGCCGAGATGTTCCGACCACAGTCGCCGGCGAAGCGCATCGACCGCGGACTTTTGCGGCTGCTGTTCCTCGAACACGACCAAGTTGCCCTCGGTGTTGCGAACATCGCCGCCGAAGAGCGCTCGCGCGTACTGGATTGAATCGAGCGACGCGCCATCGAGATTGGCGGAGCCGACGGTCGCCCAGCGGTTGTCGATGATCGCCGACTTCGTGTGCAGGTAATTATCGATGAGACGCGGCTTGGGATGCGTGGTGTCGGACTTCGCATGGCTCCATGCACTGAACACGCCGAAGCGCGCCTTCGCCGCGGCATCCTTGAGCGAACCGGCGATCTGATCGATCGCCTGCTGCTGCCACTTGAGATACAACGGCATGTCGGGCGCCGAATTGAGGAAAAGAATGACGACGAGATTCGGCTTCGCGGCGAGCGCATCGACCAGCGCCCGGGTGATGGTGTCGTTGTTGAAGTACTGGTTCTCGATGTAGATGAAGCGCTCGGCGAAATGAATCGCGCGCAAGTACGCTTCGAGAACGCCCTGCTCGCCCGTGGGCGCCGGCGGATCGAAGTCCTCGGTGAACATCGCGTCGAGCGTGCGCACGACCTGCACGGCCGTGATGAACTCGTTCGGGTCCCCGCTTTGGGTGAGCTCCGGCAGCGTCGCCGCCGCCACCGGCAGCTTGTCGTCCGGCGCCGCGATGTTCCAGTGGTTGTTGAAAAGCTCCTGCATATGGGCAACCGCCGGACCCCGGACGCCGACGCTCACGTCGTGAATCGGTCCCTTTTCGGCGCTCTTGCCGCGCCGCGGATCGTCGAGTGCATGCTTCAACGAATCGTAATAGCTCTGCTCCATCGGCGATCCCAGCAGCAGCGCTTCCCGATCGCGGTCGATCACGAGCTTTGCGTGCGTGTACTGGTTCGAGCGCATTTGAAGTCGCTTGACCGCTACCGGTTTGCGGCCCGCCTGCGGGCCCGCGTCCTCGAACCATTCGATGACCTCGGGCGCCGACTTGAAATAAAGGTAGAAGTGGCCGATGACGAGACCCAGCTCGACGATCGCGGCAAGCACGACGACGAGCCACATCACCCAGCCGGCGAGAAACACCAACGCCGCGCTTCCCAGAATCGCCGCGCCAACTCCTGCCGCCACGGCACCATGCGGGTCCAGCGATGGCTTCGGCAGTTGAATGCGCACCTCGGCGCCGTTGTGGTATGCGTCGAGAACAGCGCGTTCGATGCGAATGTCCAGACCGTCGAGATTGCGTTGATTCGTGGGCGTCAGCGCGTTGCCCGCATCGAATTGCAGCACGATCAACGGGTCCTCGAGCATGAAGCCGGGCTTCGTGCCCTCGTCGGCGTGGAATTTATTGCAATCGATCGTGAGCTGCATGATATCGAGCGCCGGCTTGTGGCTCGGATTGCCCGGCTCGGGCTTCGACGCGTTCTCGACCACCGTCGCGACGCGGCTCCAGCCTTCCTCGTTGTCGGCGAGCCAGCGGACCGCGTTGCCCGACGTCTTGCGCGACGCCTTGCCGGTGCCCAACGTCGTCCACCAGTTCGTCGCTTCCTCGCGCGAGGGGAGGCGAATCTTGGGAAACGTGATGTGATCGTCGGTGGCGAGGTCGTCCTGCACGATCTCCTTCACAACGTGCTGTCCGACGCGAACGCGAAGCCGCAGCTTGCGGACCTGCCGGCCGGGCGTGCCGGGCGCGAACTGATACCCGACGTAGTGAAGACCAAAAGCGCCTTGCGCGTCGGTCGTTTGGGAATCGAGCAGGACGTCGAACTGCTGCGAGACGTCCTCGATGATGACGTTCAGGCCGGAAATCCCGACATCATGGTCATCGACAACGAGACCGACGGCGGATGTGGTCACGGTGTTGGCTCGAGCTCGCGAAGGCGAAACGATACCGCGACGCGCTTGCCCTCGTCTATCGAGAAAAATCCGCATATCGCGGCCGCTGCGGAATCGGACGCCGGGCCACGCGCTCGCAGCGCGCCTGACTCACGCTATCATTCCAACCGGCCGTTCAACAACCGCATTTCCCGCTCGCTCGACTTCATAGAAGAGGCCCAAGATGACAACGTTTTCGCGTCGCGACGCAATGAAGCTACTGTTCAATATGGGCGTGGTCACCGTCGCGGGTGGCAGCGTTCTCACGCCGCATCGGGCCATCGCGCAAGCTTCGGCGACGGCCGTCCTCGGTCACTTCGGCTCGGCCAACCCGCAGACGATGGGCAAGGCGACGGGCGCGTTCGCCAAGGCCTTCGGCGCCAACGTGAAGACCGATTTCGTCACGGTGGGCGGCGGTCCGCAGGTGATCGCAGCGATCGCCGGCAACAGCATGGACCTGTGCAACATCGGCAGCTCGCCGATGGTCGTGGGCTTCGCGCAGGGCGTGAAGATGTCGATGGTTTATGTGGAGAAATACATCACCGACAGCGAATGCCTCGCTGTTCGGAAGGATGCGAGCATCAACGGCATGAAGGATCTGAAGGGCAAGAAGATCGGCCTGCCGTTCAATACGTCCGTGCATTTCGCGATGCTCGCGGGGCTGAAAAGCGCCGGCATGCAACCCGCCGACGTGACGCTCATCAACATCAAGGCGGACTCGATCCAGGCGACGTGGCAGCGCAAGGACATCGACGCCGCCTACATATGGAATCCCATCCTGGGCGATCTCGTGGCCGATAACGGCAAGATCATTCTCACGACCGGCGATCTCGCGGCGAACGGCACGCTCGTCTTCGACGGCATCGTCGTGCGCGATGAATTCAAGCAGAAACATCCGGAGCTCGTGCTCGCGTACCTCAAGGAATACGACCGCCTCTGCCAGATCTACGACAAGCAGCCGGAGGAAGTCGTCAAGTTGCTGTCGCCGTACCTGCAACTCTCGCCGGAGAAGACGATGGAGTACATCAAGACGTTCCACTCGTTGCCGCCGAAGGAGCTCGCGTCGGACAAGTGGATGGGCATGCCGGGCGCGAAAAGCACCGGCGTATTGCGCACGTTGCAATCGCAGGCCGAGTTCCTGAAGGCCGCGGAGCAGATGAACGCCGTGCCGCCGAGTTTCGCGCCGTTCGTCGATTCGTCGTTCCTCGCGAAGATGGTGTAGCGCACGCCGGCTTCAGCGCATGAGCGCGAAGGGCCGCCCCGAGCGCGAATTAGCCACGAGGCGCGTAGCGCGGAGGTAGTCTTGTGACCATTGAACGCGTTGCGCTGACTCTCGCGGTGCGCAGCGGCGCGAAGCTCGCGATCGATCGCGTGTCGAAGCGCTTCGGCGCCGGCGCATCCGCCGTGCAGGCGCTGGAGCCGATCGATATCGCGATTTGCGCCGGCGATTTCGTCTGCATCGTCGGCCCTTCGGGCTGCGGCAAGAGCACGCTGCTCAACATTGTCGCAGGGTTCGAGCGAGCGACGTCCGGCACGGTGCGGCTCGACGGCCGGGTCATCACCGCCCCCGGCTCCGAGCGCGGTGTCGTGTTCCAGCAGGGCGCGCTGTTTACGTGGCTGACCGTGCGCGACAACGTAGCATTTGGTCCTCGCGCGCTCGGCAAGACGTACGGCGAGGCATGCGCCGTCGCAGACCGGTATCTCGAACTGGTCGGCCTTTCCGGGTTCGCATCGCGCTATCCGTACGAGCTTTCGGGCGGCATGCAGCAGCGCGTGGGCATCGCGCGTGCGCTCGCGAACGAGCCCGAAGTGCTGCTGATGGACGAGCCGTTCGCTGCGCTCGATCAGCAGACGCGCGAGTTGTTGCAGGAGGAGATCCGCACGATCTGGCGGCGCACCGGCAAGACCGTGCTGTGGATTACGCACAGCATCGAGGAAGCGCTCTTCCTGGCGACGCATCTTGTCGTGATGACGGCGCGTCCAGGGCGCATCAAGGCGTCGTTCACATGCTCGTTCTCGCGCGAGGCCGATCCGTTGATCGCGACGACGGCTGCATTCGCCGAGGCGAAGCGGACGGTCGTCGGATTGCTGCGGCAGGAATCGCTCGAGGCGCAGCGGCAGGAGGTCGTCTCGTGATGGATGCGCGTTCGCTGCGTGGGGTCGGTTGAATGGCGTCGAACCCCCTCCTCCTCGACGAAGCGGTCGGTCCTTCCCAACCCGACGAGCGCGACGACATCAGACGCACCGTGCGACGCGATCGCTGGTTGGGACTCGCATCGTTCGGCGCGATGCTCGCCCTCTGGGTCGCCGTCACAGGGAGCGGATTGTGGCCGCCGCTCGTCAACCCGACGTTCCTGCCTTCGCCGATGACCGTCGCGCAGACGTTCATGAAGCTGGCTCAGTCCGGATACCAGGGCCACACGCTCGCGCATCATTTCCTGATCAGCCTGATGCGCTTCGGCATCGCGTTTTTCATCTGCATTCTGATCGGCGTCCCGGTTGGGCTTTTGATGGGCATGCACAGCGGCGTGCGCGCCGTGCTCGATCCGCCGATCGAGACCACGCGCCCGATCCCCAAGCTCGCGCTGTTGCCGCTTTTCATCATCTGGTTCGGCATCGGCGAGTTGTCGAAGACCATCGTCATCATCGCGGCATTGTTTCCGATGATCTCGATCGCCGCGATGCAATCGGTTCGCGGCGTGTCGATCCGCAAGATTCAAGCGGCGCAGTCGCTCGGCGCATCGCGCAGCATGATCTTCTGGCGTGTGCTCCTGCCGGCGAGCTTGCCGGGCATCTTCACCGGCATTCGCGTCGCGGTGGGCATCGGTGTGACGATGCTCGTCGGCGCCGAGATGGTCGCAACGAGCGACGGCATTGCCTGGATGGCGCTGACGGCGGCGGACTTCGTGCAGACCGACGTCGTGCTGGTCGGCGTGCTCGTGATGGCCGCGTTGGGCTACGGGCTCGATCAGCTATTCCGATTGCTCGAACGGCGCGCGGTGCATTGGACCGGGAGGGAATAGGTCGACATCGCCGGACGACTCACCCGCAACTGCAAGCCAGCTCGCGCACGCGGTTGCCAATTCCGTGTCGCCCGATTTCGGCGCAAGTCGATCGAGATGCGTCGCGAGCCAGGCGATCACCGCCGCGCCCGCGGTCGCCATCGTGCTGTAGCGCAAGGTGTTGCGCGCGCCGCCCAGCTCGAGCGTCGCAACGCGATCGATGACCTGCCACATGTCGCGTGCGCCGAACGCGGCGCGAATGTCCGTGTCGCCAAGAATCGCGATCGCGTCGCGAATCGTTTCGCCGAGCTCTGTCGCCACGTACAGCGACAGTGGTGAGCCGTGCACCGAGAGATTTTCCACAACCTCGCGTGCCGCAGTTTCCAACGAATCGTTGTCGGCGGGCTGCCGCGGCTCCGTCGATGCGACGGCGGAAACAAACCGGATCCAAAGATCGCTGAATTCGCGATTGGGCGTCGTGTCGCCATCGCCGCCCGGAAGGCCGAATGCGCGGGCATAGAGGTCGCGACGTTCCGCTTCGGACAATCGGCTCACGCGACGTTCCCAATAGTGCGACAACTGCGTTCCGGCGCGGGTCGCGCCGAGCGGCAACTGCCCGGCCTCGAATAGCTCGACCACGCGATCGACGACGCGGAAGAGGCCAAGCTCTTCAAGCATAGCGGCGGAATACAGTGCTCCGATTGCGCGAAGATTGATCGCCGTCACTTCGCGGTCGATTGCCGACTCGAGATCAGGAAGCGATGCGGTCGCTTCGACGCCGGTCTGCGGCGCCTCGACCTCGAAGCGTGCGAAACGCCGAATCCGCGCGGTGAAGTCCGATCGCGAGTTTGTCGCCAGTATCGCGAGCCCCTCGAACGTTTCCATCCGCTGCAGCAGATATCCGACTTCGACGCTGGCGTAGCGATCGTGGCTGTCTTCGACGTCGGTGCGCTTACCGAACAGCGCATCGGCCGCGTCGAAGAAGAGGACGACGTCGCTCGCTTGCGCGGCGTCGAAGATCCTGTCCAAATTCCTCTCCGTTTCGTCGATGTACTTGCTCACGATGCCCGACAGATCGATTCGGTGAAGCGCCAGGTCCGACATCGAGGCGAGCGACTGCGCAACCCCGACTCTGCCTTTGCGGTTGGTCCCCGTGACCAGAAGCAGCGTTCCAACGCGGCGCTCGGGGCCGATCGCTTCGCGGAGCGGCGCGCAATCGTTGATCGTCTCGTAGCGCACATGCGGCGGATCGCTTTCGCCATCGTCGCTCGCATCGGAAGTCGAATCGTGATCGGCAGTCCATTGACCGATACGGATGATGACGAATTCCGCGGGCCGCACTGGCGCGATGCCGACTTCGCACACCAGGCGGCCCTGGTCGATGTCGTCCTGCGTCATCGTCGTGCGATCGCAGCGAACGAAAAACGCCTTGTCCGGCGTCGAGCCGAACAATCCGCCCTGTCGCCACACCGTCAACAGGAAATCCGCAACGCTGCTGCGTACGCTCGCCCAAAGCGGTTCGCCGTTCGGCTCGAACACCACCCACTGCGTGCCCTCGTAGATCGAACGCTCGATGAAGATGGAGAGGCGCCGCACGCTGACGTACTTCCAATCGCCGTCGGCGAGGGTGTGCGCGCCCCAGACCTTGGCGAGACCTGAGAACGTCCGCAGCGTGTCGATCGCTTCGCGATTGAGCGTTTCGGCTTCCTCGCGCGTGACTTCGCGCGCCAGGCGTTCGATACCGTGAATCTCGTTCGCCGGAGCTTTGAAGACGCCGTGCTCACGATCGACGCGCGCGTAAATCCCGGCGACATGTCCCGACGGCGGTACGGTCACGCGCTGCGAAGTGAGGGTATCGAGCATCTCGACCCATGGGTAGTAGAGTGCGGCGTAGCTGCTGTGTCTCGCCGCACGAAAATCGACCACTTGCTCGACGTCCATGCCGGTGGGCGCATCAAGCACGGCGAAACATCGGCCGGATGCTTCGCATTTCGCTATCAATGCCGCTTGCACTTGTGTCGACCAAATGCCGGGCGCGAGAACGATCGAAACCGCGTCGAAGCGCTCGAACGCGTCCAGCGCCGTTACGAAGTCGGCAGTACGCAGCATCGCGACATCGCTGCAGACGACGCGCTTGACGTACAGGCGTTCGCCGCCGTTTTCGAAAAAGCCTCTGACAGCGTAGCCGAGGTGCCACCATTGGCCGCCGTCGGCGCTGTCGACGGTCCATTGCGCCTGCAGCTCCGGCGACGGCGCTGCAGCCGACGGCCCGAAAAGTTGGATGAACTCGTCGTAGCTCGTAACGAGCTGTGTTTCGACGGCGCCCCGATCGGTGACGCCGACCATGCCCGCCGTGCGCGTGTCCACGCCGGAAATCGTGTGCGATCCGCTCATCGTGTTAGCGTAGCAGCGTTCGAGCGGTTCTACGGTTGCTCGTTCAGGATTTTTTCAGCATTCAGGCCCTAGTATCGATTTCCACCGAGGGCGCAGGTCGACCCTTTGCTCGCTCGCAAGTCATGCCACCAGGGACGCAAGGACTAAATTCAGCGTTCAAGACAGGAGTACACACATGCACCCCACAGCGTTTTGCGATCGCACTTCCGCGCGACGCGCGCTCCGGCGTAAGGCTGTTCCATTCGTTGCCCTGGCGGCTTTCGTTGCGGGTGCTGCCGTTTACTCCGCTGCTGCGGTGGCGAAGCAGGACAAGGGCTATGGCGTCGAGACGGTCTCGACACGTGCCGATCGGGTGAGCGGCGGCGACGTGCTGGTCGAGATCACGTACAAGCACGACAACCGCAATCGTCCGCTCGAGATCACACTGAACGGCCGCGACGTGTCGGGGTCGTTCCGGCCGGGCAATGATCCCAACACATTGGTCGGCTTGATAAGTGGACTGGCCGTTGGGAAGAACATGCTGCACGTTCAAGGCAACGGCTCATCGGGAATCAAGGATCAGACGGTCGAGATCACCAATTATCCAATCACCGGACCGATCACATCTGGGCCCCAACAGATTCCATTCATCTGTCAGACGCAGACGTTCGCGCTTCCTGACGGGACGACGCTCGGGACTGCGACGGACGCGAACTGCTCGGCGCCGACGAAGATCACGTACATCTACATGCCAGCCGGCGGAACGGCTTTCAAGCCGCTGCCTTCGACGTCATCACTGCCTGCCGATGTCGCCAAAACGACGACGACGACGGGCGCAACCGTGAACTTCGTCGTTCGCGTCGAAACCGGTACGATCGATCGCGGCATTTATCAAAGCGCAATCCTGCACGATCCAACGACAGAACCGGCGCCGAATTGGTACACGGCGCCGAGCGGCTGGAACCACCGCCTGATTGCCATCGAAGGTTTCGGTTGCCCCGGCGGCTGGTACATCCAGGGTGGCTCGATCGGAAGCTTGACGCTGCCGGGGACGATGGACGCGAATTTATTGTCGCCGAAGCGACTTGGCGAGGGCTACGCTCTGTTCAGCAACACGTTGCAGCATCCCTCGAACAATTGCAATTCGGTGCTGTCCGGCGAAGCCGCGATGATGAGCAAGGAGCACTTCGTCGAGACCTATGGCGTTCCGCTCTACACGGTCAGCACGGGTTGCTCCGGTGGATCCTACGGCAGCATTCAGCTCGCCGATGCGCTGCCGGGACTGATCGATGGTGCGCTGATCGCCTGCACATTCCCGGATCCGCTCGGCATCGCATTCTCCGGCTCCGATGGCCATCTGCTGACGCATTACTTCAACGTCACGAATCCGGCCGGATTCACGGTCGCGCAGCAAGTTGCGGTCTCGGGCTACAAATTTTCGTCGGGCGCGAACCCGCTGCAAGCGTTCATTGACGCCGCGAATCAATCCGGACGCACCGACCCCGTGCCGGGCCGCGTCGATATTCCCGGTTATGCTTCCGCGCCGTTCAGCGCCGTCGTGCCGGTCGCACTGCGGTACAACCCGGTAACGAATGTGCACGGCGCGCGCGGAACGGTTTACGACGCCTCACACAACATCTATGGCGTCGACCCCGTAACCGGATTTGCGCTGCGGCCGTTCGACAACGTCGGGGTTCAATATGGATTGCAGGCGCTCAACGCGGGCGCGATCACGACGACGCAGTTCCTCGATCTGAACGAGAAGATCGGCGGGTACGACCAGGACTTCAATTACGTGTCGAACCGTGTCGTCGGCGATGCCGGAGCGATTAGGCGCGCACAACAGAGCGGTCTCTTTTTCAGTGGTAACGCCGGCCTGGCTTCGATACCGTTGATGGACATTAGCGGTATCTACAACGACGACGGCGGCTATCACTACCAGTGGTACCACTTCGCGACGCGCGAACGCATGCGGGAGGCGAACGGCGATACGGGCAATCACGTCATGTGGCGCGGCAATCCGGTGCCCGAGGTTCCGTCATGGTCGACGTTCATTCAATGGATGGAGGCGGTCGCTGCGGATGATTCGGACACGCCGCAGCATGACAAGGTCGTTCGAAACAAGCCGCCGATGGCAGTCGACGGTTGCTGGTCGAGTGCGTCGACATTCATCGCCGAGCCGCAGACGTTCGGTCGCTTGCCCAACTCGCAATGCAACACACTCTTCCCGTCATTCGCGTTTCCACGCTATATTGCCGGAGGGCCGCTCGCTGCGAACAACGTCAAATGCCAGTTGAAACCGATCGATGCGAACGACTACACGGTGTCGTTCACGTCGGCCGAATTGACGCGTCTGCATGCGATCTTTCCGGACGGGGTCTGCAATTGGTCCAAGCCTGGCATCAATCGAACCGGCGTCGTGCCGTGGGCATCGTTCGGTCCCGCGCCGGAGAACCTTGTTTTCGACGTGACGAAATGAATGGCAAACGCAGTCGGAATTGAGATCACCTTTATTGTTCTGCCCGCTCAGCAGGAGGAACCCCAATGAAAGCAGATTCAATGCACGGTCGCTATGGCAAACCGGCGACTACGTTACTTATCGTGGTTTCGTGCTTTTCTTTTATAGCGAATGCCGCGGCAGACAAGCCCACCGCTGCATCCGTCCCGCTGACGGTCGGCAAGGCGACCTGCGGGCCCAACGATCATCCCGAAACTGCGCTGCAAGGCCAGGTGCCCGCGGGATTGCGCGCGTCCGGCTTCCAAGATTCAATTGCAATCTGGAGCTGATCGCGCAGAGCAGAGGCGACGGCGCGAACTGGCAGACGACCGAGTACCGTGACGCAATCGGCAATGGCAACAGTCAAGGCAAAGGAAACGGACGCAAACAGGGTACCGTTTGCGCCT
>DASXPO010000209.1:0-12502 GCA_036493535.1 Casimicrobiaceae bacterium | reverse complement strand
AGGCCGATGTCCTTTTGCACTTCCTTTTCCTCGAAGCGGCGTCCGATCAGCCGCTTGACCGCGAAGATCGTGTTCTTCGCGTTGGTGACGGCCTGCCGCTTCGCGGACGCGCCGACGAGCACTTCGCCGTCCTCCGTGTATGCGACGACCGAGGGCGTCGTGCGCGCGCCCTCCGAGTTCTCGATGACCTTCGCCTGGTCGCCTTCCATGATCGCGACGCAGCTGTTGGTCGTACCGAGATCGATTCCAATGATTTTGGCCATGATCTTTATTCCTCTAATCTAGCGGGAGTTCGTGTCTGCGCGAAAAATGGGGCCGGTGCCGGAAGGAATCAACGGCCGTCGGAGGTCGAACCGCCGCGTCCAGCCGACGAGGATTCGTCCTCTTTGGATGAAGACTTGGCGACCGCGACGAGGGCGGGCCGAAGCACCCGATCGTTGATCAGATAGCCCTTCTGGTAGACGGTGACGACAGTGTTCGGCGGCTCTCGCGATTCGACGGTCATCATCGCTTGATGCCGATGCGGATCGAACTTTTCGCCGACCGGATTGATTTCGGTGATCTGCGCGCGGCCGAACGCTCCGTGGAGCGATTTCAAGGTCAGCTCGGCGCCCGACTTTAGCGTCGCCGGCGTGACGTTTTCCGCGGCGAGCGTCTGCTCGAGCGCATCCTTCACGGGCAGGAGGTCCTCGGCAAACTTTTCGACGGCGTATTTGTACGTCTTCGCGATGTCGGCCTGCGCCTGTTTTCGCGTGTTGTCGGCATCGGCGCGGGCGCGAAGCCACGCGTCGCGCAGATCGGCGACCTCGGTTTCGGCTTTTTTCAGCAGCTCGGCCAAATCGGGCGCCGGGTCCGCGGGTCCGCTGTCGGGGACTTTTTCACTCGTTTGGGTCGGCACGATGTCGGCGAATTCGAATGATTCAGGATCTTCGGACGTCATAGGGCAATAAAACGACTTTTTGGGCAGACACATCCACAATAGGGTCTTTAGTGTGGCTTTCAATAGCAATCCGGCCTTTTTCCGGCCGAATTTTAGGCTAGGACTTGGCCCCGGCCACCTTCGCGCGCAGGAGCGTGCGCTCGCGCGCTTGCGCGTCCGGCGGTCTTTCGAGCCAGCCGCCCAGTTGGCGGAATGTCAGGTCCGTGAGGGCGGCCATCCACGCGGGTTGCTCGTTCAGGCATGCGATGGCGTGGAGCTCCGTGCCGCCGGCCTTTTGAAACACGCGCCGACCTTCGATGCCGATTTCCTCGAGTGTCTCCAGACAATCGGCGACGAATCCCGGGCAGAATACATCGACGCGGCGCGCGCCCTCGCGTCCCAGCGCCGTCAGCGTGTCGAACGTATAGGGCTTCAACCATTCGCCGCGTCCGAACCGCGATTGAAAGCACGCCACCCAGTCCTTTTTCTCGAGACCGATTTCATCCGCCAGAAGTCGCGCGGTGACATGGCAGTAACAGTGGTACGGATCGCCCGCGATCAGCGAGCGCTTCGGAACGCCGTGAAACGACAATACGAGACGATCGGGCCGGCCGTGCTTCTGCCAATACTGATTCACGTTTTGAGCGAGCGCGCGGATGTAGCCGCGATCATCGTGAAAACTGTCGACGAAGCGGAGCGCCGGCACCCGGCGCGCGCTCGCGAAATAGGCGCTCACCGCATCGAGTGTCGACGCAGTCGTGCTCGCGGCATATTGCGGATAGAGCGGCAACACCAGAATCTTTTCGCAATGGGCTCCGCGGAGTCTGTCGAGCGCTTCTGCGATCGATGGATTTCCATAGCGCATGCCGAGCTCGACCGCGCACAAATCGGACGGCAGCCCTTCCTTTTTCATTCGTTGTCCGAGATATCCGTTCAACAGCACTTTCTGCTTGCCGCTGTGGACGAGCAGCGGCGAGCCATCGTTGGTCCAGATCGCCGCATACTTCGCGGCCGAGCGCGACGGCCGCAGGCGCAAGACCACGCCGTGCAGCAACGGCGTCCATGCGACACGGGGAATTTCGATGACCCGCGGATCGGACAGGAATTCGGCGAGATAACGGCGAACGGCGGCGCTCGTGGGTGCGTCGGGGGTGCCGAGATTGACGAGCAGGACTCCGATCTTCGCGACACGATCGTGCGCGAAGGCCGGTTCCGGATGATAGCGGCTCATAAGGAACACGCGACCCGATGCGGCGCGACCTCGATCAGCACGCGCGGATCATCGGAGCGGCTGGCGGATGCTGACCCGACGCGGCGATCCATCCGTCGAGGCGCTTCCGCGCTTCGCGGCGTATCGCTTTGCGCACGATCGGCGACCATCCCAGAAGCGCGCCCTTCCTGCCGAGAGCCATGCGACTCCAGCGCCACAGATCGAAGACATCGCAGTGCGACGCAATCGCACCGTCGACGAACGTGAAGGTCGCGTGGATTTCGTTATGAATGGGCCGTCCGGTCGCGCTAAACGTGTACCACGCCCGCCAATCGGCGCTACCCGCCTTGTCGTCCGCAGCGACGTTACGCGCTTCGACGCGCAGATCCTTACCGGCCTCGCACAGCATCGTCCACATGGCGCCGATCTCGGGCCCTTGCAACGTGAACACGGGATCGGAGAACGTCGCATCGGCCGCGTAACACGCCGACATCGCGCGCGCATCGCGACGGGCGAATGCTTGATAGAACGACTCGATCAGCCGCGCATTCGGCGTCAATCGTCGACCCGCTCTCGCGAGAGTGCATTGGACAAGAGCTTGGCGGTGATGTCGACGATCGGAATCACGCGCTCGTACGCCATGCGCGTGGGACCGATGACGCCGAGCGTTCCGAGCACCTGACCCCCGACTTCATACGACGCGGTCACGACGCTGCATTCGTCGAGCGGCACGAGACCCGACTCCCCGCCGATATAGATCTGCACGCCCTGGGCCTTCTGCGATTCGTCGAGAAGATGCAAGAGCGACGTCTTTTGTTCGAACAGGTCGAACAACTGGCGCAACCGATCCATGTTCGACGCGAGATCCTCGGCGTTCAGCAGATTGCGCTCGCCGGTGACGACGAGCGTATCGCCCTCCTGCAATGCGCCTTCGCCGACTTCGATCGCGACCTGCATCAAGCGCGCGATGTCCTCGCGCATCGCCGACAGTTCCGCTGCCAAACGCTCGCGGATTGCGTTGAACGATTGGCCGGCGAAATGCTGATTGAAGAAATTGGTCGCCTCGATCAATTGCGCGCTCGTATACGGGCGATCGGTGTGCAAGATCCGGTTCTGCACGTCGCCTTCCGGGGTGACGACGATCAGCAGCACGCGGTGCTCGGACAAGCGCAGAAATTCGAGATGGCGAAACGCCGCTTCCCGCCGCCGCGGCGTCATCACCACACCGGCGAATTGCGTGAGCTGCGAGAGCAGCGACGCCGCCGCGTTGAGGAGTTTCTGCGGACGATCGCCGTCGAGCTCGCCTTCGAGCCGCGAAATCTCGCCTTGTGCCAGCGGCTTCACCACCATCAGCGAGTCGACGAAAAATCGATAACCACGCGGCGTCGGCATCCGTCCGGCAGACGTGTGCGGACTCGAGATCAGCCCCATTTCCTCGAGATCGGCCATCACGTTGCGTATCGTGGCCGGCGAGAGCTCCAGTCCCGAGTGACGCGACAGCACGCGCGAGCCCACCGGCTGACCTTCGGCGATATAGCGCTCGATCAGCGTTTTCAGCAGATGTTGGGCTCGGGCGTCCAGCATGGCGTCCTCTGACGGCAGAGGTTTGTCATCTTACCGTGGCCGCTGCGCTTGGACCGCAATCCGCGCGAAATCGGGCGGCGATTCGTCCGGATGGCCGAGGGCGCCGCGCATGCGCCTGTGGTTTAATCGCGCCCATGCCGGCGCGCCTCCCCGCACGCTTCCCTCGCGTCGTACTCATCGGACGGCCGGGCAGTCCCGGCCTCGCGGAACCGCTGGTCCGGCTCGCACAGTTTTTGACCGATCGCGGTCATACGGTCGCGCTCGAGTCGGAAACCGCCGCGCTGGCCATGCAGCCGCCGCTGCTGACCATCGATGCGGCGCAGGCCGGCGGAGCCGCCGATCTCGCGATCGTTTTGGGGGGCGACGGAACGATGCTCTCGTTCGCACGCCAGCTCGCGCCGGACGACGTGCCCCTGATCGGCATCAATCAGGGCCGGCTGGGATTCCTCACCGACATTTCGCTGGCGCGGATGGAAGCGACATTGGGTGCGATGCTGGACGGTCGCTATGTCGAGGAGCGTCGCACGCTGATCGACGCGACGATCGAGCACGCCGACGGTGCGCGCGAGCACGCGCTCGCGCTCAACGACGTCGTTGTCAATCGCGGCGCGCTCGGCACGATGATCGACCTCGCCGTCGAGATCGATGGCCGGTTCGTTTATTCGATGCGCGCCGACGGCGTCATTGTGACGACGCCCACCGGATCGACCGCTTATGCACTGTCCGCAGGCGGTCCGATCGTCGCGCCGCAGGTACCCGCATTCGCGCTGATCCCTGTCGCGCCGCATGCACTGACGCATCGGCCGGTGGTTATTCCCGACGGCGCGCTCGTCGCAATTGCGATCAGCCATGGCCGCGACGCGTCGGTTCATTGCGACGGGCAGGCGCATTTCGGTTTGTCCGAAGGCGATCGCGTCGCGCTGCGCCGCGCCGCGCATCGCGCACGTTTACTCCACCCGGAGGATCACGATTATTTCGCGATGCTGCGCCAAAAGCTGCACTGGAGCGAGACGCCGGAGCGTATCGGGCGAGAGCGCTTTCGCAAAGCGGGGCCTCAGGCCATGGAGACCGATTTCACCGAAAGCGATCCCTGACCCGACGCCGGCATTCCGGATGTTGCGCCTTCTCTCGATCCGCAATTTCATCGTCGTCGACGCGCTCGATGTCGAATTCGACGCCGGCTTCTCCGTGCTGACCGGTGAAACGGGCGCCGGGAAATCGATCCTGCTCGACGCGCTCGGTCTTTTGCTCGGCGACCGTTTCGAGTCGCGTCAACTGCGCCCAGGCGCCGAGCGAGCCGAGTTCGCCGCCGAATTCGACGTGGCCGACGCGCCGGCGGCTCTGGCGTGGCTCTCCGAACAAGCACTTACGTCGAATGGCGACGTGCTGCTGCGCCGCGTGATCGATGCGCAAGGAAAAAGCCGCGCGTGGATCAACGGCCGTCCTGCGACGCTCGCGCAGTTGACCGATCTCGGCGAGCGGCTCGTCGATTTGCATGGGCAAAATGCCCATCAGGCGCTTGCATCGGCCGAAGCGCAGCGTTCATTGCTCGACGGATTCGGCGGGTTTACCGCATTGACCCGCGAGGTCGGCGAAGCGTGGCGCGTCTGGCGTGCCGCCGCGGAGAAGCACGAGACCGCCGCAAGCGCGGCAAAGGCGTCGGCGTCCGAGCGCGAGTTCCTTGAGTCGCGTCGTCGCGAGCTCGCGGCGCTGGGGATGACCGAATCCGAATGGAGCGAATTGTCGACTTCGCAGTCGCGACTCGCCAATGCCGCAAGCCTCGTCGAGATCGCCAGCCAGGGCTCCGACGCGCTCGCCGAAGGCGACGATGCGCTGATCACGCAGCTCGCACATCTCGTTCACTGTCTGGAAGGCGGCACGGTGCACGATCCCACGCTCCGCGACGTCATCGCGCTCCTCGAACCTGCGGCGATTCAGCTTGAGGAAGGCGCGCGCGCGCTGCGCGATTACCTGCGTCGCCTCGATCTCGACCCGGGCGAGCTCGCTCGTGTCGAAGCCCGTCTCGCGTCGATCCACGATACAGCGCGCAAATATCGCGTCCGTCCCGAAGCGCTGCCTGCGCTCCTTGCGGAAACCGACGCTCGCTTGCTTGCCTTGGCGGAGGCCGCCGACGAGTCGGCGCTCGCCAGGCGGGCGGCCGAGGCCGAGCAACACTATCGAACGCTCGCCAAGCCGTTGTCCGCCAAGCGGCGCTTTGCCGCGAACGAGCTCGCGCATCGCGTCACCGAGGCCATGCAGGCGCTCGCCATGGCCGGCGGTCGTCTGGAAGTGGAGCTCGTCGCGGAATCGACACCCGCCAGCTACGGGCTGGAGCGCGTCGAGCTTCGCGTCGCGAGCCATCCGAAACAGCCGCTGGGTCCGCTCGCACGCGTCGCGTCCGGCGGCGAGCTTTCGCGCATCGCGCTGGCGATTCAGGTCGTGACGAGTGAGGTCGGAAACGTGCCGACCTCGATCTTCGACGAGGTCGATACCGGCATCGGCGGCGCGGTCGCCGCGACGGTCGGGCGTCAATTGCAAGCGCTCGGAGCGCGTCGACAAGTGCTATGCGTGACCCATCTCGCGCAAGTTGCCGCGCACGCCGACCATCATTTCCGCGTCGCGAAATTGGGGAAGGGCGCCGCCATTGCGACAACGCTCGACCGGCTGAAATCCGCCGAGCGCGTCGACGAGCTCGCCCGGATGCTGTCCGGCAGCGAGATTACGGTGAAGACGCGCGCGCATGCCAAGGAATTGTTCGCGCAACATCGTCGTACGGCGCCGGCCGGTCACTCGTGATTCTCGATCCGAAGCACGTCGATGTCAGCCATAACCATCAGCGAGGAGCGTGGCGTCCGCTACCTGCATTTCGGCTCTCCGCTGATTCAAGGGGCAATGAGAATCGCGCGTCCGTGGTCGCTCGAGCTCGACTACACGCGCGCGATGATGATGCCGCTGCTTTTTCACCCCGAGCCGCGCTGGCCGCGCCGCGCCTTACAGATCGGACTTGGCGCCGCATCGATCACCAAGTTTCTCTACCGCCACAAAACGCACGCCACGCTGACCGTCGTTGAGATTGCGCCGGAAGTCGTGACGGCCGCTTGGCAATTCTTCAGTCTGCCCGACGATCCGAAGCGACTCACGGTCGAGATCGACGATGGCCACGCGTACACATCGACGGTCACGCGGCGCTTCAATCTGATACTCGTCGATGGCTTCGACGCCAAAGGCCGCGCGGGAATGCTGGACAGCGTGCCCTTCTATCGCAATTGCCGTGCGCGACTCGCCGACGACGGCATGATCGCGATCAATCTTCTCAGCAAGCGACGCGGTGCCGATCAAAGCATTGCGCGGATTCGCGACGCGTTCGACGATCGCGTGCTGGCGTTACCGCCGTGCGACGCGGGCAACATTGTCGCGCTTGCAGTCGTGGGAGCGCCGGTACGAATATCGATCGGCGAGCTTCGCGCGGCAGCTCAAAAATTGAAAATCGAGACCGCGCTTAATCTGTTGCCGATGCTGGCGCGCCTGGCGACGAGGGTCGGCGCGGTTGACGTCGAACTGTAGCCATCATCGCGTCTCGCGACGCCGGCACGCCGATTCAAACGCGATGTTTCCGCGCCTTGGTCGGCTTCGGTTGCGTCAGCTTGACCGTGTAGACCCCGCCGCGCGACGGATGTGTCGAAAACGAGATCCGGACGGCCTGTTTTTGCCGCGGTCCGAAGGAACCGTGGTAACGGTGCGACGGACCGGCAGCCGTGGCCGTCAACGCCTCGCCGGTCTCGAGCCAGTGTTTGACGCGTTCGGCGTCGCCCAAGCGGGTGTATTTGCCGTAGGAGTCGAGCAGCACGATGACGAACGGCTTGCTCGCGATGGTCGCCAGCATCACGAGACAACGGCCGGCTTCGCGGATGTAACCGGTCTTTTGCAGGTGTATGTCCCAGGACTGCTTCTTGACGAGCGCATTCGAGTTGTTGAATCCCAGCAACTGTCCCGTCGGCTGCAGCTCGACGAAATGCGCGGGCGTTGTCGAGAACTCGCGGATACGCGGATATTGCGCCGCGGCCTGAACCAGGCGGGCGAGATCGTTCGCCGTGGAAACGTTTTCGGCGGACAGTCCGGTGGAATCGGCGTAGTGCGTGTGCGTCATCTGCAGCGACGCCGCCTTGGCATTCATCGCCGCGACAAACGTGGGCGTGCCGCCGGGATAGTGGCGGGCGAGCGCCGAGGCGGCGCGATTTTCGGACGACATGAGCGCGAGGCGCAGAAGCTCGCGCCGCGGCAACACCGTGCCCATCCGCAACCTCGAGCGGCTGCCCTTCAAGTAGTCGAAATCGTCGGTGGCGATCGAGATCATCTCGTCGTCGGCCTGTCCGGCGTCCAGCACAACCATCGCCGTCATCAGCTTGGTCAGCGACGCGATCGGCGTCACTTCGTCGGCGGCCTTGGCATAGAGCGGACGCTGGGCGTCAGCGTCGAAGACCAGCGCATTCGCCGACATGAGCCGGAGCTTCGCGGGATCGGGCCCGAGCGAGCTGCACAAGGCCGGACCAGAAAGTCCTCCCACCAAAACAAGGATTAACAGGCGATTCATCAGACGGGTTCAGAGGTACGGGTTAGCCGGCCTTATCGCATATCGGACGGAAATCGTCAATCAATCTATGAATCAGTCACTTATCAAGTAACCGACGGCATCGAACGCAGCGTCGCCGCTGCTTCGGCCTCGGGCGCGACCGGCTCACGAACTGCTTCGGGAACTCCCGGCGCTCTTCTCAACGCATGAGTCGAGTCTTCGTTTACCGCGCTTTCCTCGACCTGCTGCAATTGCCACATCCGGGCGTAAACGCCATTGCTCGCCAAAAGAGCAACATGCGTGCCGCGCTCGACGATCCGGCCGCGCTCGAGAACCAGGATCAGATCGGCCTCGACGATTGTGGACAGCCGGTGCGCAATGGTCAGCGTCGTGCGGTCGCGCGCGATCTGCGCGAGCTCTGCCTGGATCGCCTTTTCGGATTCGGAATCGAGCGCCGAGGTGGCTTCGTCGAAGATCAGGATCGCCGGTTGCTTCAGGATCGCGCGCGCGATCGCGACCCGCTGCTTTTCGCCGCCCGAGAGCTTCAGCCCGCGTTCGCCGACCTGCGTTTGATATCCCTGCGGCAGGCTCGAGATGAAATCGTGGATCTGCGCCAGCCGGGCCGCCGCGGTGATTTCATCGTGCGTCGCGCCCGGACGTCCGTATGCGATGTTGTATTCGATCGTGTCGTTGAACAACACGGTGTCCTGCGGAACGATGCCGATCGCCGCGCGCAGCGAACGCTGTTGAACGGCGCGCAAATCCTGTCCGTCGATCAGGATGCGGCCCGCGGCGACGTCATAAAAACGGTAAAGCAGACGCCCCAGCGTTGATTTCCCCGATCCGGACGGCCCCACGACCGCGATGTTGTGTCCCGCCGGAATCGTGAACGAGACGTCGAACAGGATCTGGCGTGCCGGCTCGTAGAAGAAGTCGACGTGCTCGAAGCGGACTTCGGCGCCGCGCACGGCCAGCGGCGTCGCGCCCGGCGCATCCGTGATTTCCGCATGCTCTTCGATCAGATGGAAGAGCCGCTCCATGTCGGCCATTGCCTGCTTGATCTCGCGATAGATGACGCCGAGGAAATTGAGCGGCACGTAGAGCTGCAGCATGAAGCCGTTCACGAGCACCAGATCGCCGACCGTCATGTCGCCCGCGACGACGCCGGCGGTTGCGCGCCACATGATGAGCGTCACCGCGACGGCAATGATCGCGCTCTGCCCGATATTCAACGCCGACAGCGACGTCTGGCTCTTCACCGCCGCCTTTTCCCAGCGCTGCAGACTCTGGTCGTAGCGCTGCGCCTCCCATTCCTCGTTGCCGAAGTATTTGACCGTCTCGTAGTTCAGCAGGCTGTCGATCGCGCGCGTGTTCGCCTTCGAATCGAGCTCGTTCATCTCGCGGCGGAAGTGGGTCCGCCATTCGGTGATCGCGATCGTGAATCCGATGTAGACGACGAGCGCGCCGGCGGCGATGCCCATGAACGTCCAGTCGTAGCGCGCGACCAGGATCGCGCAGACGAGCACGATCTCGACCAACGTCGGCAGGATCGAGAAGAGCGCAAAACTCACGAGCGTCGAGATGCCGCGCTGGCCGCGTTCGACGTCGCGGGTGAGCCCGCCGGTTTGCCGCGCCAGGTGAAAGCGCATCGAGAGCGCGTGCAAATGCCGGAAGACCTGAAGGCCGATCTTGCGCACGGCGCGCTGCGTGACCTTCGCGAACAGGAATTCGCGCAGCTCGGTGAACGTCGTCGTCGACAACCGCAACAGACCATAACCGACGAGCAGCACGAGCGGCACCGCCAGAACGGCGGTGCGCGCGTCCAGGCTGTCGACGATTTCCTTCATCAGCACCGGGACGCCGACGTTGGCGACTTTGGCCGCGATCAGGCACGTCAGTGCGGCGAGGACGCGCCCCTTGTACTCCCACAAATACGGAATCAGCGTGGCGATCGCATGCCAATCGCCCTTTTGCGTGCGGGGGACGCCTTTTTCGGCGGGCAGGGGAAGTGAAGCAGAACGACGCATTGAGGCGAGTCTATCAGTCCGATGTTTGCGTCATTCCATTTTCCGCGCGGCCTCCCTGCCGCGCCACCATTCGTTGCCGCCGTAACGCAGCATGCCCATCGCGACGCGCACGATGCCGTACGCAATCCAGCTCGCGGCCTTGGCCAGGCGCGAGCGTTCCGCCCAATGCTGCGGCGGCACGGGGCGAGAGCCTGTTTCGATCATGTTCAGAAGCTCGAGCCGCAGGCGATCGGCGAATATCGGATCGCGGACGAAGACGTTAGCCTCGCGGGCCATCAGAAACGAATAAGGATCGATGTTGGATGAACCGACGGTCGCCCACTTGTCGTCGATCACGGCGACCTTGGCATGCAAAAACGACAAGTGATACTCCTGGATCGAAATGCCTGCGGCGAGCAGCTGGCCGTAAAGTGCGCGCGAGGCATAATGCAAAAGCCGGTATTCGACGCGCGCTTGCAGCAGCAGCGTGACGCGAACCCCCCGCTCGACGGCAGCCATCAACGCGTGGCGAAAATCCGCGCCGGGAAAGAAATACGCGGTCGCGATCAGAATTTCCGTCCGCGCGGTGCGAACGGCCGCAAGGTACGCCCGCTCGATGTCGCGGCGGTAACGCAAGTTGTCGCGAATCACGAATTTGGCGGTTTGCGTCCCCGCGCGTGGCGTTTTGAGGTCCGGCGGAAACAGCGGAACGTCGGAGCTCTTGAGCTGGGCGATTTCGACGATCGCCCAGACGCGCTGCATCGTTTGCATGATCGGCGCGAGCAGCGGGCCTCGTACGGAAACCGCGAAGTCCACGCGCGGTGGCTTGTGCCCCGGCGTGTTCATGTCGTCGATGATATTGATGCCGCCGATGAACGCGATTTCTCCATCGATCTGGCATAATTTTCGATGTAGGCGGCGCATTCGATGCGAGCGGAAATGCCAGGGCCGAACTTCGGGCCGGTATTTCATCAACTGCACGCCGCCGTCGATGAGGAACCGTTGCAGCGCCGTGGTCAGGTAAAGGCGTGCGCCCCACCCATCAACCAATACACGAACGGTAACGCCGCGCGCGGCCGCGCGAACCAGCGCTTCCGCCACCGCGCGGCCCGAGACGTCGTCGGCAAAAATATAGGTCTCGAGCCAGACTTCGCGCGTTGCGCTGTCGATCGCCGTTATCAGGGCGGGAAAATACTCCGCTCCGTTGCGCAGCAGCCCGATCGCGTTGCCGGGCATGAAGCGGTTCATCGTGACGCGCTGACGGTTATCGAGTTCGCAGCTCGAGGGTCGCTGCCAAGGCCGCGTGATCCGACATGCGTCGTCCGGGAAACGCATAGTGAACGCGCGCGTCGACGGGACGAAGGCCGCGGGCGTAGATGCGGTCGAGACGGAACATCGGCAACACCGACGGAAACGTCCGCGCCGGATGGCCCCTCACTTCCTTGAATACTTCGAAGAGGCCGAGCTCGTCGGTCAGCGTGCGGTCGCCGCGGCGGCGCCAATCGTTGAAATCGCCGGCGATGATGAGGGGCGCGGTTTTCGGCACCGTGTCCTTGATGCGCTCGACCAGCGCGCGAATCTGCCATTGCCGCCCTCGCTCGAACAAACCGAGATGCACGTTGACGCAGTGCAGGACCGGCGCACGAGGCCCGAGCTTGAGCTCGCAGTGCAGGAGGCCGCGGCTTTCGAACACGTGCGCGGAAATGTCCTGGTTTTCCTGTCCGACGATGGGAAAGCGCGACAGGACGGCGTTGCCGTGATGGCCGTGTCGATACACGGCGTTCTTCCCGTACGCGACCTCGCGCCACATCGCGTCGGCGATGAATTCGTGCTGCGGCTTTCCGGGCCATTCGACATAGCGGTAGGCGTGGCGATCGTGCGTACCCAATACTTCCTGCAGAAATAGAATGTCCGCCGACAGTCCGTGCAGGCGCTCCTTCACCTCGTGGATGACCATCCGTCGGGTGAAATGGGTGAAGCCCTTGTGAATGTTGTAGGTCGCGACGGTAAAGCGCATTGCTAGATGTGAACCCCTACGCAGTTCCCACCTTGGGGCGGCCCTGCGGCGCGAATGTGGACCCCCACGCTTGCGGCCTCATCGGCAAATTCGGCCGCTGCGCTGCCCCCATAGGGGGCGCAGTTCGCCCCTTGGGGCGGCCCTGCGGCGCGAATGTGGACCCCCACGCTTGCGGCCTCATCGGCAAATTCGGCCG
>DASXPO010000208.1:0-1583 GCA_036493535.1 Casimicrobiaceae bacterium | reverse complement strand
GGCTACGGCATGCTGATCGGACCCGCGGCGACCAAGGCGGAGATCGAGAATTTTCGGCAGCGCATTCTCGCATCGCCCGATCAATACATCGCCCAGCCGACGCTCGCGCTTTCGACGTGTCCGACGTTTGGCGAATCCGGGCTCGCGCCGCGCCACATCGATCTGCGCCCTTACGTGCTGTCGGGCTCCGCCATCGAGTTGGTCCCCGGCGGACTTACGCGTGTGGCGTTGCGGCGGGGCTCGCTCGTCGTCAACTCGTCGCAGGGCGGCGGGACCAAAGACACCTGGGTCCTGGCGTAGGCCCGCCAGCAAAGCTCGAGCCATGCTTTGTCGCACCGCAAACGAGCTCTACTGGATGGCGCGCCATATCGAGCGCGCGGAAAACACCGCGCGTCTGCTCGATGTCACTTATCGGACGTCGCTTTTGCCCTATCAACTTCACGAGCCGGGACTTGGCTGGGCCGAGCCGTGGGCGGTGCCGCTCATTACGTCCGGCCTGGCGACCGCCTTCTATCAGCGCTATCCGGTGCTAACCGCCGAACACGTGTTGCGCTACATGATGCTGGACAGCGCGAACCCGTCGTCGGTCTATTCGTGCCTGCGCGCCGCGCGCGAATCGGCGCGGTCGGTCCGCGGTGCGATCACGTCGGAAATGTACGAGGACCTGAACTCGGCCTGGATCGAGATGCGCGGCTACGACTATGAACGGATCGAGGCGGGCGGCTTCTCCGATTTTCTCGACTGGGTGAAGATGCGCTCCCACCTGTTTCGTGGCGTAACGTTCGGCACGATGCTGCGCGACGAGGCCTACCACTTCATCCGTCTCGGCACGCACATCGAGCGCGCCGACAACACGGCGCGGATCCTCGACACCAAGTACCACATCCTGCTGCCGTCGGTCACGGACGTCGGCGGCGCCGTCGACTATTACCAATGGCAGTCGCTGCTGACTTCGGTGTCGGGATTTGAGTCGTACCGCAAGATCTACAGCGACGTGATCTCGCCGCACCGCGTCGCCGAGCTGTTGGTGCTGCGTGACGACATGCCGCGCTCGCTCCACAGCTGCATGAACTTCATTCACGAGACGCTGGAGCGCCTGTGTGACGAGCATAGCCGCGAGCTATCCCGGCAAGCCGGCGAATTGCATGCTCGGCTGCATTACGCGCGGACCGACGAAATCATCGACTTCGGCTTGCACGAATATCTCGTTGATTTTCTGGAGCGCATCGCGGGGCTGGGCGGGGAAGTCAGCCGCGTGTTCCTCGTTCCGACCTACTAGGAAAGAGCACGGCGGCGAGGCAAAGCCGAGCAAGGTCCGAGGGGCGCGTCGCCGTGCGACTGACAGAGCCGACGCAAAGACGAATCACGCGCGGCGACGGGTCAAGGGGCGGACGGCAACGGGAATGCGCGTCCATCCGGTACACTCGACGCTATTTGCCCGAGCAGGGCGTACGTCATTCTCTGCCATGACTTATTGCGTTTCGATGTCGCTCGATGCCGGAATGATCTTTGCTTCGGATTCGCGCACGAACGCCGGCGTCGATCAGATCGCGCGCTTCTCGAAGATGCGCGTGTTCCATCGC
>DASXPO010000207.1:0-14898 GCA_036493535.1 Casimicrobiaceae bacterium | reverse complement strand
CGCTTCGCCGTGTACGTCGCGATGGTTCACGTGCTGTTGCCGTTCATGGTGCTCCCGCTGTACGCGGTGATGAAAGGCATTTCGCCTTCATACGGGCGTGCGGCCGCGTCGCTCGGCGCACCGCCGTTCACTGCATTCCGGCGCGTATACCTGCCGCAGACCCTGCCCGGCATTGGCGCCGGCTGCCTGATTGTGTTCATCCAGGCGCTCGGTTATTACATCACGCCGGCGCTCGTCGGTGGCGCCAATGATCAAATGATCAGTTACTTCATCGCGTTCTACGCGAGCCGGACGGTCAACTGGGGGATGGCGGCAGCGCTGTCGATCATGCTGCTTGCTGCGACGCTTGCGCTGTACGCAGTGTACAACCGCACGATCGGTCTCGACAAGATGCGGATGGCGTGAACGTGAGGAAAGCCGCGTGAAAGAACACCACCTCACGGCCGGCCAGCGGATTTCGGGTGTCGCGCTCACGGTCCTCACTGCACTCGTGCTTTTGTTTCTCGTCGCGCCGATCGTGACCATCGTGCCGCTGTCGTTCTCCTCCGGATCGTTCTTCCACTATCCGCTTCCGGGATTCAGCCTGCGCTGGTACGACGATTTTTTCACGTCCTCGTTCTGGTTGCCGTCGCTTCGGAACAGCCTCCTGGTCGGCACGTCGGCCACCTTTCTTGCGACGGTCCTCGGCACGCTCGCGGCAGTGGGACTGTGGCGTGGCCGATTTCCGGGGCAGAGTCTGCTCCTCGCCCTGCTGATCTCACCGATGGTGATTCCCGTGATCATCGTGGCCATCGGCGTCTACTTTGCGTTCGCGCCACTGGGTCTCACCGATGGTTACACGGGTTTGATCCTCGCGCACACGACGCTCGCAGCTCCGTTCGTCGTGATCACGGTTCTTGCGACGCTCTCGGGCTTTGACCGCACGCTGTTGCGCGCAGCGGCAAGTCTCGGTGCACCGCCGTTTGTGGCGTTCCGCCGCGTGATGCTGCCGCTCATTCTTCCTGGCGTACTGTCAGGCGTCGTATTCGCATTCGCCGCGTCGTTCGACGAAGTCGTTGTCGCGCTGCTCATCGCAGGACCCGGTCAGCGCACGTTGCCGCGGCAGATGTTCGCAGGCATCAACGACAACATCAGCCTGACCATCGCCGCAGCGGCCACGATGCTGATTGCAATTTCGATCACGTTCATGGCGCTCGTCGCATGGCTGCAGCGACGTGGCATTGCGCAACGGCACTGATGAGCGACACGCAAGTCACGACCCGTTCACGCGCGGGCGCGGGAGCGCCGACGAAGCGAGATTGGAGCCGGTGGTGGAACGCCGGCTGCGCGAAGGCGCCATTCGCGCCATATCAATCCAATCACCACCACGTCAAGGAGTGCCAACCCCAGCAGGCTGATCGAATGGGTGAACGTGAAGCGATGTAATTGGTAGACAACGAACAGCGCAAAAATAGCGATCGATACCGGAAACGCCCACATTCGCTCGCGCATCAGATAGACGGCGAGAAAGACCTTTACCGCGCCGTGCCCGAGCAGGTAGTAGGCGGCGAAGGTCTTGGAGTCGGTCGACAGCAGAGCGGCCATCTTGGCCAACATCCGCGCGAGCAGATCCCCCGCTTGCTCCGGCCGCCGATGATTGATCCACACCCAAATCCAACCTTGAACGGCGCTGGCGTCGAACAGGAGCAGTGCGCCGGCTAACGTCTGGATCCCTCCGTCGATACCCTTGATGATGACGCCGACGTCGAAGAGGCGTCTTGTGAGATTGGCGTTGGAGGGTCGCATGCGATGACTGGCGAAATTTAAAAAGGACGTCCGCGTCAGTTCACTGAATGACCACCGGCTGACCCAAAGCGCTCGAAAGCTTCTCGCCCAGCAAGCGAGCGATAATGTCAGTGGATCCTCGCGCGAACGGCACGACCATGCGCAGAGGTCGCTGCGGATACCGACCTTGCGCGCCAGCGCGGCGAGCACGGCAAACGTCTTCTTCCTCATGACATTTCCCCGCAAACGGCCACACTTTTTCGATCGACGCAGGAGTCAGCTCCATGTCACAGAGTCGGGATTGGTCCAAACTGTACGGCATGTCGGACATGATCGCCAATCACATTTCGGCGCGCATCGCTCAAGAGCCGAACGCATTTCTGATCAACGCGTACGGCATGCTGTACGAAGAAATCAGCGCGTCGCTTCCGCGATTGAACGGAGATTCGATGCGCCGATTTGTGACTTCGCAACGTTTCGGCTTGGCAACCGCATGTCTGATCGCCGTTCCAGAATCAGATGGTCCGACGGGGTGCTGATCCGGTCGGAGGCAGTGCGGCGGAATTTGGACAGTTTGTCCGGCGCGGCATGAGAAATGGAAGGTCATCGTGCGCGAATCCGGCGCGACGCCCGAGTGAAGCGGAAGGAGACGAATGAGCGCCACCGATCTTGCCGATTGCACTGCAACAGAACTCACTCAACTCTTTCGCGCCCGCGAGGCATCGCCGGTCGATGCCACACGGGCGGTGCTCGCGCGGATCGAGCACCTGAATTCGACGTTGAATGCGTTTTGCCTCGTCGCTGCAGACGATGCGCTGGCCGCCGCCCATGAGAGCGAATTGCGCTGGAGCGCCGGTGCGCCGCTGAGCGCCATCGATGGCGTGCCGACATCGATCAAGGATCTGATTCTCACGCGCGGATGGCCGACGTTGCGCGGTAGCCGCACGATCGATCGCAGCCAATCGTGGGACATCGACGCGCCGGCGACAGCGCGATTGCGCGAAGCCGGTGCGGTGTTGCTCGGCAAAACCTGCACGCCGGAGTTCGGATGCAAAGGCGAGACCAATTCGCCACTGACCGGCATCAGCCGCAATCCCTGGGACTTGCGCAAAACTCCCGGCGGGTCGTCGGGCGGCGCCGCCGCAGCGGTCGCGGCGGGCCTGGGGCCGCTGTCATTGGGTACGGATGGGGCCGGCAGCGTGCGCATTCCGGCGACGTTCTGCGGTACTTTCGGATTGAAGCCGAGCTTCGGGCGCGTGCCGGCGTACCCGTTGTCACCCATGGGCACCGTGGCCCATCTCGGACCGCTGACGATGAGCGTACGCGACGCGGCGTCGATGATGAACGTGCTGAAACGGCCCGATGCGCGCGATTGGACATCGCTGCCGCCCGATGATCGCGATTACACGGCCGGTCTCGATGACGGTATCCGCGGCGTGCGCATCGCCTGGTCCCCGTCGCTTGGCTATGCGAAGAACGTGCATGCGGAGGTCGCTGCCGCGTGTGCGCGAGCGGTGGCAACGCTTGCGGAACTCGGCGCGGTGGTGGAAGAAATCGATCCCGGCATCGAGGATCCGCTCGAGATCACGGCCGGGTTATGGTTTTCGGGTGCATGGTCTGTTTGGAACACGTTGACGCCCGAGCAACAGGCTGTCACCGATCCGGATTTCGCCGCCGAAGCGCATCTCGGATCGACCTATAGCGCGCTCGACGTCCAGCGATTGCACTTGCGCCGCGGCATGCTGGGGGGTCATATGCGCCAGTTCATGGAACGTTACGATCTGCTCGTGACCCCCGCCACCGCCGTGCCGGCTTTCGATGCGAAGCCCGCCGGGCACAGCCCGATGACGGCAGTGACGATGCTCGGCTGGACCCCATTCAGTTATCCATTCAATCTGACGCAGCAGCCGGCGTGCTCGATTCCCTGTGGATTCACGACGGCGGGCTTGCCGATCGCGCTGCAGATCGTCGGTCCGATGTTCGGCGACCCGCTGGTGCTCCGCTCGGCACGCGCCTACGAGTCGACGCGATCGATTCCCCGGCCACGCACTGAAGCATCGATTCGGTAGCGCGTGTTCGCAGCGGCCGGCACCTCGCTATACTCCGCGTTTACCCGAGGCGGCTCGATCGCTATCATCCGCCACTGAATCGCCCGCTTTTCATTCAGGAGCCTTGCAATGAATCAACGCGCCATTTCGATTCGTTCGATCGCCGCCGTCATCGGCGCCGTTGTTCTGGCAGCGATGTTGAGCGCGACCGCGGCACTGGCGCAAGGCCAGAAGGTGCTGAAGTTCATTCCGCAAGCCGACCTGCGCATTCTCGATCCGATCACCACGACCGCCTACATCACCCGCAATCACGGGTACATGATCTACGACACGCTCTTTGCAACGGACGCCAAGTTTCAGGTCCAACCGCAAATGGTCGACAAGTACGAGATCAGCAAGGATCAGCTCACCTATACGTTCACGCTGCGCGATGGCCTCAAGTTCCACGACGGTGCGCCGGTGCGCTCGGCGGATTGCATTGCGTCGATCGATCGCTGGTCGAAGCGCGACGCACTGGGCCAGAAGATGGCTGAGGCGACGGAATCGTGGAAAGCCGTCGATGACAAGACCTTCACGCTGAAGCTCAAGAAGCCGTTTCCGCTCGCGCTCGAAGCGCTGGCTAAGCCATCGTCGAACGTGCCGTTCATCATGCCCGAGCGCATCGCCAAGACCGACGCGTCGACGAATATCACTGAACCGATCGGCTCCGGCCCGTTCAAGTTCGTCAAGGAGGAATGGGTGCCGGGCAGCAAGGTCGTCTATGTCAAGAACAACGACTATGTGCCGCGCAAGGAGCCGCCGTCCTGGGCGGCGGGCGGCAAGGTTGTCAAAGTCGATCGCGTGGAGTGGATCTACATTCCGGATTCGGCCACCGCAGCCGCCGCAATCAACGCCGGAGAAGTCGATTGGTGGGAGCAGATGCCGCCCGATCTGATTCCGGTGCTGGCGAAAAACAAGAGTATCAAGGTCGAGAACATCGATCCGCTCGGCTCGATGGGCTTGCTGCGTTTCAATTTTCTATTCCCGCCGTTCAACAATCAGAAGATGCGGCAGGCGCTGCTCTATGCGATCGATCAGAACGATTACGTGCTCGGCATCGCCGGTGACGTGAAGAACGGCCACCCGTGCTATTCGTATTTCACGTGCGGAACGCCGCTTGCGAGCGAAGTCGGCGCGGAGCCGTTGAAAGGCAAACGCGATTTCGAAAAAGCGAAACAGTTGATCAAGGAATCCGGCTACAAAGGCGAGAAGATCGTCATCATCGATGCGACCGATCAGCCGATTGTTCATTCGCAATCGCTGCTGACGTTGGAAGCGCTGCGCAAGCTTGGCCTCAACGCCGAAGTCCAGGCCGGCGATTGGGGCACGCTGATTACGCGTCGCGCGTCGAAGGAGCCGCTCGAAAAAGGCGGATGGTCGATCTTTCACACCTGGCTGGTCGGGCCCGATGTCACCTCGCCCGCGGTCAATTTCGCCGTGCGTGGGTCGGGTCAAAAAGGCTGGTTCGGTTGGGCGGAAGACGCGAAGATCGAGGAGTTGCGCGACGCATGGTTTGCCGCCAGCGATGCAGCCAGCTCGAAAAAGGCCGCCGAGGCGGTGCAAATGCGCGCGTTCGAATTCGTTCCCTATGTGCCGACCGCGCAATTCATTTTGCCGACGGCGTACCGGACGAATTTGAGCGGCGTGATCATTGCGCCGATCACGCTCATGTGGAACGTCGAGAAGAAATAGCGTCGTCGCCGTTTTCGATTCTCCTATAGCCGGATGACTGCGTACATCGTCCGGCGCCTGTTCTCGACGATCATCGTAATGGCGGTGGTCGCGTTCGTCGTCTTTTCGCTTTTGTATCTGACGCCCGGCGATCCGGCCGCCGTCATCGCCGGCGACATTGCGACCGACGAGGACATCCGTCGCATTCACGCGCGGCTAGGTCTGGACGATCCGTTCCTTGTGCAGTTCGGGCGCTGGGTATGGTCGCTGGCGCACGGCGATCTCGGCACGTCGATCTTCACCAATCTTCCGGTTACGCAGCTCATCGGTCAGCGCATCGAGCCCACGCTCTCGCTCACGCTGTGCACGCTGTTGGTGTCGATCCTGGTCGCGGTGCCGTTGGGCGTCATCGCCGCCGCCAAAGCGGGCACGTGGCTCGATCGCGCGGTAATGTCGTTCTCCGTGCTCGGTTTTTCCGTTCCAGTGTTCGTGATCGCTTACGTTTTGATCCTCACGTTCTCGGTCGAGCTCGATTGGCTGCCGGTGCAGGGGTACCGCAATTTTCACGACGGGTTTTGGGAGTGGTTGCGTCATCTGATCCTGCCGAGCATTGCGCTCGGCACCGTTTACGTCGCGCTGATCACGCGGATGACCCGCGCCAGCATGCTGGACGTTCTTGCGCAGGATTACATCCGCACTGCGCAAGCGAAGGGACTTGCTCCGGAACAGGTGCTGATCGGCCACGCGCTCAAGAACGCGGCGATTCCGGTGATGACGATTATCGGCGTCGGCATCGCGTTGCTGATCAGCGGTGCGATCGTCACCGAAACGGTGTTCGCGCTCCCCGGCGTCGGACGGCTCACCGTCGATGCGATCCTCCGCCGCGATTATCCGATCATCCAGGGGGTGATCCTGATTTTTTCCGCGGTATACGTGCTCGTCAATCTGGCGGTCGATCTGTCGTACGTTTTGTTCGATCCACGGATACGCTATTGAGATGAAACAACCCCCACGCTTGCTCCGCTCGGTGCCCCCGGAGGGGGCGCAGTCTGTGGCAGCGGGCCGCCGCACGGCCGCCCGAAGGCGGCCCGTGCTTTTGTCACCTCTAGCGGCCCGGCGCCACTGACATGAGCACGACCGCACTCCCCTCGCCGCTCGTCAAGACGAGATCGATATCGCCGACATGGCGGCGGTTTCGCGACGCATTGAGGCGTCATCCCACTGCGATCATCGGGGCGATCATCCTGATCGGCATGGTCGCCGTTGCGATCCTTGCGCCGTGGATGGGAACGATCGATCCGCAGGCCGTCCTTCCGAGCAAGCGACTCCGGCCGCCATCGGCTGAATTCTGGTTTGGTACCGACACACTGGGTCGCGACGTCTACAGCCGCGTCATCTACGGCGCACGGGTGTCGTTGATCGTCGGGCTCGCCGTGGCCGCGTTATCGACACTGCTCGGGCTGGCGATCGGTCTTGTCACGGGCTACCTACGTCGACTGGACCCCATTGTGATGCGCGTGATGGACGGTTTGATGTCGATTCCCTCCGTTCTACTTGCGATTGCGTTGATGGCGCTCACCAAGGCCAGCATCGGAAACGTGATCATCGCCATCACACTGGCGGAAGTTCCCCGCGTCGTGCGCCTCGTTCGGAGCCTCGTGCTGAGCTTGCGCGAACAGCCCTATGTCGAAGCCGCGATCGCGGCCGGCACGACGTTGCCTCTTATTCTCGTGCGGCACATCCTGCCGAACATCGTCGCGCCGTTGCTCGTGCAGGGTACCTATGTGTGCGGATCGGCGATGATCACGGAGGCGATCCTCTCGTTCATCGGCGCCGGCACGCCGCCCAATATTCCGAGCTGGGGCAACATCATGGCCGAAGGGCGAAGCCTAATCCAGATCGCGAGCTATCTGATCATCTTTCCGGGCATCTTTCTCTCGATGACCGTGCTCGCGGTGAACCTCCTCGGCGACGGCATGCGCGATGCACTCGACCCGCGCCTCGCGCGGCGCATGTGATGCGATCCGCATGACTGCCGCGCCAACGCTCCTCGATGTCGAAGGGCTCAAGACTTATTTCTTCACGCGCGACGGCGTGGTACGCGCCGTCGATGGCATATCGTTTTCGGTAGGGCGTGGCGAGACGCTCTGCATCGTCGGCGAGTCCGGTTGCGGCAAGAGCGTCACCTCCTTGTCGATTTTGCGCTTGATCGCATCGCCCCCCGGACGCACCGTATCCGGCCGCGTGCTGTTCGAAGGGCGCGATCTGCTGAAACTGCCGGAACCCGAAATGCGCAAGGTCCGTGGCGACGCGATTTCGATGATTTTCCAGGAACCGATGACGTCGCTGAATCCGGTCCTTACGATCGGCCGCCAGATCGCCGAAGCGCTGGTGCTGCATCGCGGCCTCTCGCACGACGCTGCGGAAGCGCGCGCCGTCGAAATGCTGCGGCTCGTCCGGATGCCCGAGGCGGAGCATCGCGTGCGGCAATATCCGCACGAGCTTTCGGGCGGCATGCGGCAACGGGTGATGATCGCGATGGCGCTCGCGTGCGAGCCGCGGTTGCTGATCGCCGACGAGCCCACAACGGCGCTCGACGTGACCATCCAGGCGCAGATTCTCGACCTGATGCGCGAGCTCAAAGACCGCACCGGGGCCGCGATCATGCTGATCACGCACGATTTGGGCGTCGTAGCAGAAATGGCGCAGCGCGTGATCGTGATGTACGCGGGACGCAAGGTCGAGGAAGCATCGGTCGTCGACCTGTTCGCGCGGCCGCGTCATCCGTACACGCGCGGACTCCTCGACTCCATTCCGAAGCTCGGCGCCGCGAGCGCCAATGCAGGCACTTCGCGTACGCGTTTGGCGGAAATTGCCGGAACGGTCCCTGCCCTGTCCGAGATCATCATCGGCTGCGCGTTCGCGCCACGATGCGTTTATGCCGTCGAACGCTGCCGGGGTGAATATCCTCCGCTCGAACAAAAAGCGCCGAATCATTGGGTCGCGTGTTGGGAATCCGAACGCGTCGCGGCCGATCGCGCGAAGGACGTCGTGTGAACGGCGCGCCAATCTCCGCCGCACACACGCTTCTTCGGGTGGCGCACCTCACCAAGCACTATCCGATGCGCGGCGGCGTCTTCGCCCGCTCGCGAGGAAGCGTTCACGCGGTCGACGATGTGAGCTTCGCAATCGCTGAAGGCGAGACGTTGGGATTGGTCGGCGAGTCGGGTTGCGGCAAGTCCACAATCGCCAAAACGGTGCTGAGGCTGGTTGAGCCGACTGCGGGCACGATCGAATGGCGCGGGCAACGCATCGACCGGCTCGGTGAACATGCAATGCGGGCACACCGGCGCGATTTGCAGGCCGTATTCCAGGATCCCTACGCGTCGCTCAATCCGCGCATGCGGGCGGCGGATATTGTCGCGGAGCCGATTCGCAACTTCGAGAAAGCCACTGCACCGGCGATTCGCGACCGTGTGTCGTCGCTGTTCGAAAAAGTCGGCTTGCGCGCCGAACAGATGCCTCGCTATCCCTACGAATTTTCGGGTGGACAGCGCCAGCGCCTCGGGATCGCGCGTGCACTCGCGCCACGGCCGAAGCTGATCGTTTGCGACGAGCCGGTGTCGGCGCTCGACGTCTCGGTGCAGGCGCAGGTCATCAATCTGCTCGTGGATCTCCAGCGCGAGCTCGGCCTGTCGTATCTTTTCGTCGCGCACGATCTCGCCGTCGTCGAGCACATCAGCCATCGCGTCGCCGTCATGTATCTCGGAAGGATCGTCGAGATCGCATCGAAGCGAGCGCTGTTCGGGATGCCCCAGCATCCTTACACCGAAGCGCTGTTGTCCGCCGTGCCGGTGCCGAACCCGACGGTGCAAAGGAAGCGCATCATTCTCGCGGGCGATGTACCGAGTCCGATCGACCTGCCGAAGGGCTGCCGTTTTCATACGCGTTGTCCTTACGTGTTCGATCGCTGCCGGGTGGAGGAGCCGAAGCTTTCCGAAGTGCTGCCGGAGCATTTCGCCGCGTGCCACTTGCGCGAAGTCTCCGCTGCGACAAGCACGGCGCATAACTGATCTTCGAAAGGAATCGACTGGATGAGCGGCCTGAATCGACTGAGCGCAACGTCGCTGGCGCGCAAGCTCGCCGCGCGGCAAATCACCGCCGAGGCGTTGCTCGCTGATTGCATCGAGCGCATCCGCGCGCGAGAGCCGGACGTTCGCGCGTGGACATTTCTCGATACCGATGCGGCGATGCGCCGCGCGCGTGAGCTTGATGCAACGCCGTCGGCCGGCTTGCTGCACGGCCTGCCCATTGCGGTCAAGGATTTGGTCGACACGTTCGACATGCCGACGTCGTATGGATCGCCGATCTACGCCAATCATCGACCCGCTGCCGATGCCGCCTGCCTAGCATTGGCGCGTGCCGCGGGCGCGGTCGTAGTCGGCAAAACGGTGACGACGGAGTTTGCGACATTCCATCCCGGCCCCACCTGTAATCCGCACAACTTGCAGCACACGCCGGGAGGATCGTCGTCGGGATCTGCGGCCGCGGTCGCCGATTGGATGGTTCCGATCGCGTTTGGAACGCAGACCGCCGGCTCGATCGTGCGTCCCGCGGCGTATTGCGGCGTGGTCGGATACAAGCCGACTTATGGCACGGTGAATCGCGTCGGCGTCAAGCAGATCTCCGATACGCTGGACACGATCGGCGCGCTAGGTCGCAGCGTGCCGGACGCCGCACTGCTCGTGGCGGCGATCAGCGACCGGCGCGAGTTGCTGATCGAGGGACAGCCGATCGACGCGCCGCGAATCGGGATGTGCCGAACGTCCGAATGGGATCGCGCGGGACCCGAAACGGTCGCGATGTTCGACGACGCAGCGAAGCGTTTGCAAGCCGCCGGCGCCGAAGTCCGCGAAGTGACGCTGCCGCCGCCCTTCGCGGAGCTCGCTGAGACACAGATTGTGATCATGGTGTACGAGGTGGCCAAATCGCTCTCGTACGAAAACCTGACGCATCGGAATGCGCTCAGTGTCGAAATGAAAACAATGATCGATGCCGGTTTGGCGGTATCGCCGGCACGATACGACGCTGCGCAAGCGTGGGCTCGAAGCTGTCGCGCAATGCTTCCGCAGATATTCGGAGCGGTGGACGTGTTGGTTGCGCCGAGCACGATGGGTGAAGCGCCGGCGGGAACCGACGCAACCGGCGATCCGCTGTTCAACCGGATATGGACGTTGCTGCGCGTCCCCGTCGTTCACATTCCCATCTCCAGAGGACCGCACGGATTGCCACTCGGAGTCACCGTTGCGGGTCCGCTCGCGAGCGATCGCGCAACGTTGCTCGCTGCCGAGTGGATACATACGCGTCTCGGCAGCCTCGAGCCAACGGATGCGCAACCATGACGACCTCGAACGATATGCGTTCTTCGGCAAAGCGCCCGCCTCGTGTCGACGGCGCCCGCCTATGGCAATCGCTGATGGAACTCGCGGCAATCGGCGCTACGCCCAAAGGCGGCGTGCGACGCCTCGCGCTCACCGATCTCGATCGGCAAGGACGCGATCTGGTGGTCGGCTGGTTACGCCGAACGGGCGCGAAGATCGAGATCGACGGGGCGGGGAATATCTTTGCAATCCGAGATGGCCGCGATTCGGCGCGGTCGATCGTGTTGACCGGAAGCCACGTCGATACGCAGCCGTCCGGCGGCAAATTCGACGGCAACTACGGCGTTCTCGCGGGATTGGAAGTGATGCGCACCCTGAACGATGCCGGCGTCGCGACGGAGAAGCCCGTCGGCGTCGCGATCTGGACCAACGAAGAAGGCAGTCGATTCGTGCCGGTGATGGGAGGTTCGGGCGCGTTCGCCGGCGTGTTTTCGCTCGAGCACCTGCTGCAACAGCGCGACGCCGATGGCATCGCATTTGGCGATGCGCTCGAGCGCATCGGCTACGCCGGCAGCACACCGGTCGGCGGACGTGCGCTCGACGCGTATTTCGAAGCACATATCGAACAGGGACCTATCCTCGAGCGCGAGGACAAGACGATCGGTGTAGTCACCGGCGCGCTTGGCCAGCGCTGGTACGACTGCATCTGGACCGGCCAGGATGCGCACGCCGGACCGACGCCGATGGAAGCACGGCGTGACGCTTTGCGCGGCGGTGCTCGGATGGTGGAGGCGGTCAACGCACTGGCGCTGCGTTACGCGCCGGACGGTCGTGCGACCGTCGGCTACATGCAGGTGAACCCTAATTCGCGCAACGTCGTGCCCGGGCGCGTTGCGATGACGGTCGACGTGCGCCATCCCGACGACGATGCGCTCGCTTCGATGGATCGCGAACTGCGCGACGTTGCGAGACAAATTGCACGCGAGCTTGGGCTTGAATGCGATTTGCGGCAGGTGGATCAGTTCCCGCCGTCGCGATTCGATCCGCGTTGCGTCGATGCAGTGCGTGATGCCGCACGCCAGCTGGGTCTCTCAAATCGCGACATTGTGAGCGGCGCGGCCCACGATGCGATCTACGTCGGCCGCGTCGCGCCGGCTGCGATGATCTTCGTGCCGTGCAAGGACGGCATCAGCCATAACGAGATCGAGGACGCGCGTCCCGACCATCTCGAGGCAGGCGCGAACGTACTGCTGCACGCGATGCTCGAGCGCGCCGGCGTCGGCGACTGAAACGGACATCGGCTCACTGGCTGTACTATCATGGCCCCCGCCCGCGCCGCCGCGGCGGGCGCGTCCACTTGTCCAGGAGGAGTGATGGCCCGTCTTGTCTGCGCACTTCGCACGATCGTTGCCATGCTCGCGCTCGTCGCGTTCTTCGTGCCGGCTGCCGCTTTGGCGCAAGGCGGCGCGCAGCCGCAGCGGGGCGGCACGCTGGTGATGGTCGTGCAGCCGGAGCCGCCGACGCTCGCGGCGTACGCGAGCACCTCCGGACCGATCGGGCAGGTCACGACGAAGGTGTACGAGGGCCTGCTCGAGTACGACTTTAACCTCAAGCCGATTCCAGGGCTCGCGAAGTCGTGGACGGTCAGCCCCGACGGCAAGACGATCACGTTCAAGCTGCAGGAAGGCGTCAAGTTCCACGACGGCCAGCCGTTCTCGAGCGAGGACGTCAAGTTCACCATCCTCGACGTGCTGAAGAAGGCGCATCCGCGCGGCATCAGCACGTTCCGCTCGTTGGAATCGATCGACACTCCCGATCCGCTGACGGCGGTGTTTCATTTGTCCGAGCCCGCGCCGTACATGCTGATGGCGCTGTCCGGATATGAGTCTCCGATGCTGCCGAAGCACGTGTTCGGCACCGGCGACATCGCCAATCATCCTAACGCGAACAAGCCGATCGGCACCGGCCCGTACAAGTTCGTCGAATGGCAGAAGGGCCAGTTCATGCGGTTCGACCGCAATCCCGACTACTGGAAGAAGGGACGTCCGTATCTCGACCGCATCGTCGCGCGCTTCATTGCCGACGGCAGCACGCGCGCGGCCACGCTGGAGACGCAGGAAGCACAAATCGCGGGCTTCAGCGCAGTGCTGCCGCTCGACGTGAAGCGGCTGCAGGCGCTACCGCACATCGGCGTGACGACGAAGGGCTACGAGATGCAGTCGCCGATCGTCGAGCTCGACTTCAACACTCAGAAGAAGCCGTTCGACAACGTCAAGGTGCGCCAGGCGGTCGCCTACGCGATCGACCGCAAGTTCATCATCGACAATATCTGGCTGGGCTTCGGCAAGCCGGCGACCGGTCCGATCAGCTCGAACTTCAAGGCGACCGGCCTCTACACCGCCGACGTGCGCAACTACAACGTGCCGAACGGCGTCGAGATGGCGAACAAGCTGCTCGACGAAGCCGGCTATCCGCGCAAGGCCGACGGCACGCGATTCGAGATCGTCCACGATGTCACGCCGTACGGAGAGGAGTGGCGGCGCTTCGGCGAGTACATGCAGCAGCAGCTCGGCAAGCTCGGCATCAAGGTGACGCTGCGTTATGAGGACGTGCCGACGTGGCTCCGCCGCGTCTATACCAACTACGACTTCGAGCTCAGCAGCAACTGGATCCAGACGCTCGCCGACCCGGTCATCGGCGTGCATCGCCTTTACCATTCGAAGTCGATCAAGCCGGGCACCGTATTCGTCAACGGCTCGCGCTGGAGTTCGCCCGAGACCGACAAGCTGATGGACGAAGCGACCGTCGAGCCGGACCCCAAGAAGCGCGCCGCGATCTACCACGAGTTCCAGAAAAAGGTCGTCGAGGCGAGCCCGCTCGTCTGGGTGCTCGAGCTCGACTTCACGACCGTCTACAACAAGAAGGTGCAGGACTGGCTGGTGAGCCCCCTCGGGCTGTATTCATCGTTCGACCAGGCCTGGCTCGCGAAGTAGCGCGCCGGGAAGGTCGCCGTGACGTTCGCCGGCAAGGGCGTGCGCTATCTCCTGCGCCGCTTGGCACTCGCCGTGCCGACGGTGCTCACGATCGTCGTCCTGAACTTCGCCCTGCTGCATCTCGCGCCCGGCGACGCCGCCGACGTGCTCGCCGGAGAAGCGGGCTCGGCGACGCCCGAATACATGGCGCAGCTGCGGCAGAAGTTCGGGCTCGACCAGCCGTTGTACGTGCAGCTCGTCGTCTATCTCGGCCGCGTCGCGACGTTCGACCTCGGCTATTCGTTTCGCCACAACATGAGCGTCGCCGAGCTGATCGCGACGCGGCTCGGCCCGACGCTGCTGCTGATGCTGACGGTGTTCGCGCTCGCGGTCGGCTTGGGCGTGCTGCTCGGCGCGATCGCCGCACGCAACCTTAATCGATGGCGCGACAACGTGATCTCGACACTCGCGGTGCTCGCATACGCGACGCCGGTGTTCTGGGCAGGGCTGATGCTGATCGTCGTGTTCTCGATCAAGCTCGGCTGGTTCCCGACGAGCGGCATGGAGGAGGTCGCTGCGTTCAACGAAGGCTTCGCGCGCGTGCCAGATATCGCGCGCCACCTCGTACTGCCCGCGTTCACGCTGACGCTCTTCTACCTCGCGCTGTACACGCGGCTGATGCGCGCGTCGGTGCTCGACCAGTACGCGATGGACTATGTCGTAACCGCGCGCGCGAAGGGGCTCACCGAGCGGCAGATCGCGCGCCGGCACGTGCTGCGCAACGCCGCGCTGCCGATCGTCACGATGGCCGGTGTGCAAATCGGCGCGCTGCTTGGCGGATCGGTCGTCGTCGAGACGGTGTTCGCATGGCCGGGGCTCGGGCTCCTCGCGTACGAATCGCTGTTCGCACGCGACATCAACCTGCTGCTCGGCATCTTCTTCGTGTCGGCGCTGCTGGTCGTCGCCGTCAATCTCGCGGTCGACGTGATCTACTCGCTGCTCGACCCGCGCATCGAGCTGCGC
>DASXPO010000206.1:0-16034 GCA_036493535.1 Casimicrobiaceae bacterium | reverse complement strand
CGCGCTGGCGAGCTTGTCACGCGAGCATGTCGCCGACAACGAGCTGATGATGGCGGGCTCGGTGCTGACGACGTTGCCGGTGCTCGTCGTGTTCCTCGCGCTGCAGCGCTATTACGTGCAAGGATTGCTGGCAGGGAGCGTCAAGGCATGACGATCCGTGTGCTCTGCGTCGTCTTGCTGCTGGTTCACGCGTCAGCATGGGCGCAAGCGCCATCGATCCAGCCGACGCGCGTCCTGGACAGCTTCGAAGACCTGTCGCCGTGGAAGCCGGGTGCATCCGACGGCGTGCACGCATCGATCCAACGCCTGTCTGTCCCTGACGGTTCCGCGCTTCGTCTCGATTTCGATCTCGCGGGCACCGCCGGATATGCGCTTGCGGCGCGGGCGCTGCCGCTCGATCTTCCGGCGAATTACGAGATCGGGTTCGATCTTCGCGCCGATGCGCCGGTCAACCATTTCCAGGTCAAGCTCACAGACGCGAGCGGCGAAAATGTCTGGTGGTTCAATCGCCCGAATTTCGACTTCCCGCGTGAATGGCAACACATCACGATCAAGAAGCGTCAGATCGATTTCGCTTGGGGTCCGACCAAGGATCGCGTTCTGGCGCATTCGGCGCGCTTGGAGTTCGTCGTTGCGGCGGGGCGCGGAGGCGGCGGTGGCTCGATCGACGTGAAGCATCTCACGTTGCGCGAGCGCGCAGTCGATCCGGCCACATGGCCGCTGCCGGTTGCCCAAGCATCGTCATCGATTGCCGGCGCAGGGCCGGCGAAGGCCGTCGACAGTCAACTCTCGAGCGCCTGGAGGAGCGATCCGCTCAAAGGACCGGAACAACAGCTCACGCTCGATTTGGGCCGGCCGCGTGAATTCGGTGGCTTGATCCTGCGCTGGCAACTGGATGCGTATGCGTCCCGCTACGACGTGCAATTCTCTGACGACGGCGGCCAATGGCGGACGGTGCGCACCATCGTCGCGGGGCGGGGCGGCCCGGACGCGCTGCTGTTGCCCGATGCGGAGACACGCTTCGTCCGGCTCGCGCTGCACGACGGTCCCGCGCACGCATATGCGCTCGCCGAGGTGGAAGTTCGCGACCTCGCGTTCGGCTCATCGCCCAATGCCTTCTTCGAGTCAGTCGCGCGCGAGTCGCCGCTCGGTTATTTTCCGCGGGGCTTTTCCGGGCAGCAGTCGTACTGGACGATCGTCGGTATCGACGGCGGCAGCGACACGGGGCTCTTGTCGGAAGACGGCGCGCTCGAAGTCGCGAAGGGCGGGTTTTCGATCGAGCCGTTCGTCCGCGTCGCATCGCGCGTCGTGTCCTGGGCCGATGTCGAATCGACGCAGTCATTGCAGGATGGCTATCTGCCGATTCCCAGCGTCACGTGGCGGCAGCCGCAGTGGACGCTACGCGTGACATCGTTCGCGTCCGGGACGCATGTGCGATCGCAACTGCTGGCGCGCTACGAAATTCGCAATGTCACCGATCGACCACTCGAACTGGAGCTGGTGCTCGCGATTCGTCCTTCACAGGTCAATCCACCAGCGCAATTTCTGAATGCGCCGGGCGGCGTCAGCGCGATTCGCGACATAAAGTGGAATCGCGGCACGCTGACGATCAACGGCGAGCGCAATGTATTCGCGATTGAAAGGCCCGCGCATGTCGGGGCATTCGAATTCGATAGCGGTCCGATACCGAAGCTCATCGTCGATTCCGCCTGGCAGGGTCCCTCCGCGGTGCACGACAGTTTCGGATATGCGTCGGCCGCGCTCGGTTACCCGCTGACACTCGCACCGCATGCCAGGCAAACGATCGTGTTGGCGATGCCGCTTTCAGGCGACGCACGGCCGCCTGAGCTTCGCGGTCGCGTATCGCAGCGTTGGATCGCGACGGCGCAGGATGCAGTCGCGGCCGGATGGCGCGCCAAGCTCGATCGGGTGCGCCTTCGCGTTCCCGCGGCGGCGCAATCGTTGGTCGATACGCTGCGAACCGCGCTCGCTCATATATTGATCACGCGCGACGGACCTATACTGCGACCGGGAACGCGCGCGTATGCGCGATCGTGGATACGCGACGGCGCCATGATGAGCGAATCGCTGTTGCGCCTGGGACACGCCGATGGCGCAACCGACTATCTGCGCTGGTTTGCGCCGCATCAGTTCGCGAACGGCAAAATTCCCTGTTGCGTCGACGAACGCGGCGCCGATCCGGTGCCCGAGAACGACAGCGTCGGCGAATTCGTCTTTCTCGTCGACGAGATTTATCGCTATACAGGCGACCGCGCGCTCCTGACCGAAATGTGGCCGCACGTCGAGGCGGCGCTGCGCTACCAGGAGCAGTTGCGCCAGTCGGAGCGCCTGGAAGCGCCGCGCACCGCGGATAACGCACCAATCTACGGGTTGTTGCCGGCATCGATCAGTCACGAAGGGTATTCGGAAAAGCCGATGCATTCGTATTGGGACGATTTCTGGGCGCTCAAAGGTTACAACGCCGGGATCGCCATCGCGGAGGCGCTTGGAAAATTCGGCGAGGCCAACCTTTGGCGCGGCCATCGCGACGAGTTTCGCCACGATCTCGCCGCGTCGTTACTCGCATCTACCGCAGCCCATCGCATCGATTACTTGCCCGGCGCCGCCGAGCTCGGCGATTTCGATCCGACCTCGTCCTCCATCGCGCTTTCACCACGCGGCGACCTCCAAGCGGTGCCTTCGCAGCTCGTCGCGCCGACTTTCGAGCGCTATTGGCGCGAGTTCATCGACCGCCGCGACGGCCGCAAGGCATGGGAGGATTACACGCCGTACGAATTGCGCACCGTCGGCACGTTCGTGCGTCTTGGATGGCGCGATCGCGCGCATGCCTTGCTCGCCTACTTCATGGCCGACCGGCGTCCAGCGGCGTGGAATCAATGGGCCGAAGTCGTCGGTCGAGACGCGCGCAAGCCACGATTCGTCGGCGACATGCCGCACGGCTGGATTGCTTCGGACTTCATTCGCGCAACGCTTGATCTTTTCGCATATGAGCGCGACGATCAGTCGATCGTGCTGGCGGCCGGTGTTTTACCGGCGTGGCTCGATGGCCCGGGAATCGCGCTCGACGATTTACGAACCCCCTACGGACGCTTGAGCTACTCCTTGCGCAAGGAACGCGGCCGCATTCGTCTACATCTCGACGATCGAATGAAGGTGCCGCCCGGAGGCTTCGTGTTTGTCTGGCCCGAAGGCGATTCGCCCGGCGCGGCGCGCATCAACGGCAAGGCTGCGAGCTGGCGCGGCAACGAGCTCCGCATCGCGGAACTGCCGGCCGACGTCGTGGTCGACCTGCCCAACACGCGTCAGCGAACCGCGGCCACCCGATGACGACGAAAATCGAATTTCCAAGCGATTTCCTCTGGGGAAGCGCGACATCGGCCTATCAGGTCGAAGGCTCGCCGCTGGCAGACGGCGCCGGCCCCAGCATCTGGCATCGCTTCTGTCATACGCCGAGCCTCGTTCGCGACGGCGACACCGGCGATGTCGCCTGCGATCACTACCGCCGCTACCGCGACGACGTGGCGCTGATGCGCGGCCTCGGCATGAACGCCTACCGCTTCAGCATTGCCTGGGGTCGCGTGTTGCCGGAGGGACGCGGTTCGGTGAATCGAGCCGGACTCGATTTCTACGAGCGTCTGGTCGATACGCTGCTGCAAAACGGCCTCGAGCCGATGGCGACGCTCTATCACTGGGATCTCCCCGCCGCGCTCGACGACCGCGGCGGCTGGTTGAATCCGGACATCGCCAACTGGTTCGCCGATTATGCTGCGATCGTTTTTCGCAAGCTCGACGATCGCGTCAAATTGTGGGTGACGTTGAACGAGCCGTGGGTCGTGACCGATGGCGGCTATTTGCATGGTGTCCTTGCGCCCGGCCATCGCAATCGCTTCGAGGCGCCCATCGCGACGCATCATTTGCTGCGCGCGCACGGCGCGGCGGTTACGGCGTATCGCGCCGAAGGCCGAAATCGAATCGGCATCGTGGTGAATCTCGAGCCGAAATATCCCGCGTCCGACGATCCGGCGGATCGCGCGGCAACGGCGCGCGCCGAAGCGTATATGAACCGCCAATACCTCGAGCCGGTCGTGCACGGACGCTATCCCGGCGAGTTGAAGGAAGTCTTCGGCGATGCGTGGCCGATGTGGCCGACTTCCGATTTTGAATCGATCCGGCAACCGATCGATTTCGTCGGCATCAACTACTACACGCGCAATGTGACGCGCTTCGATCCCGATGCATGGCCGTTAAGGGCAGCGCCTGTCAGGCAAGAGCGGGCAACTTATACCGAGACCGGATGGGAAGTATTCGCGCAGGGTCTCACCGACGTGCTGATCTGGGTGAAAGACCGCTATGGCAATCCGCCGATCTATGTCACCGAGAACGGCGCGGCGTTTCCCGATCCGCCGGTGGCAACGGGCGAGCGCGTCGCCGATCCTTTGCGCATCGATTACTTGGGCCGGCACGTCGCCGCGGTACACGCTGCACGCAGCGCAGGCGTCGATGTGCGCGGCTATTTCGCATGGTCGCTACTCGACAACTTCGAATGGGCACACGGCTATTCGAAGCGCTTCGGCCTCGTCCATGTCAACTTCAACGATCAGAAGCGCACGCTGAAGGACAGCGCGCGTTTCTACGCGAAGATCATTGCCAGCCGGGGCCGGATTTTGAACGAATCGAGTGCGTCGTGACGGTAATCGGCGGACCATGGTCAATGCCGCTGCATGCTCGAGTGATCGTGGCCCGCCATCGCGTCAGGCCCGTGGTCTGCGAGTTGTGCATCGATCCATCGGTGCAGGGTGTCGATCAGCGCTGGCACACGCGTTGCGTATTTGATCTCGCCGCCGGCCTTGATGTCGCGATAAGCGACGTCGATCTGGCCGCGCTTCGCCGTTCGCAACTCGGAAAGACCCGGCATGTCGTTGCCGTGAATGCTCGCAGGCGCTGAGAAATTGCCTTTTTCGAACTGCTTCTCGATCACACGCAGATGAGAGCGGATCAACTCGATCTGATGCTTGTCCGCAGGATTCTTGGCGACGACGCGCTGCACCCCGCCGTCGGGAGTCTTCGTGAAGACGTGCGTCGTGGCTTTCAAGTCGAACGGCATGACCTCCGCGCCCCGGCGCGCAACGTCGTCCTGCCGCTGCCGGTCTGCCGACGATGCCACGGTGGCGGCGAAAATGCTTGCGATAAAGACGAGGACGATCGTTCGAATCTTTCCGCTCATCTGAAGCTCCTCGCCGTGGTCAGCGGTGGCTCGCGAGGTGTGCGGCGTGGCGTCCTGCCATCGGTCCCACGCCCTGGTCGATAATCGTTTTCTGTGCAGGCGTCAGCACGTCGTATAGGCCGTTCAGTGCAGCCGACATTTCCTGCATTCCGGCAAGCCGCTGCTCCATCAACTCGATGTGGAGGGCCATCCGCTCGGGCGCCGACTGCGGCGTGCTCCGCGCTGCGCTGTGCACTTCCTTCATCGCGGCGCGTTGTTTCGTCGCGGTGTTCTCGAATTTCTCCCATGCGGGGACTTGATCGGGAGTGAGCTTGAGCTCGCTTTTCAGGGCGTCCAGCCGGCCTTCCATCACGCCGGCATGCTGGGCGCCGAAGTGCTCGCGCATCATGCCGTGGTCCATGCCCATTCCGTATTCCATGGCTCCGTGGCCCATCGGCCCGCCCGAGTCCATGCGTCCCATGCCGCCTGCCATACCCGGGTCCGCGTAGACGCCAACGGCAAGACTTGCGATCAACGCAGTTCCCGCGCCGAGCGCGAGTGCTTTGGTTAGTTTCATTGTGATCTCCGGTGAGGCGTGGACGATTCGACGCGCGTCCGCGCTCGTAAAAGTTGAACGCGGACACCGCCGACAGACGCATTTCACCATTGCAACGTAAGCAATCGATGTCATCGAGCCCCGATTTTGTGTACGACTTCGATCAATCGGGTCTCCGTTACACTGCTTTACAAATCGAGCGGAAGCGTGCGCGGTGCGGAGGTATAACGCGACATGGAAGCGTCCGACCATATTCTCATCGTCGACGACGACGCGGAGATTCGTCGGCTGCTCAGCGACTATCTGAAAAAGCAGGGATTCGACGTCACCGCGGTTGCGGATGGCAAGGCGATGCGCGCCGCGCTCGGCCATGTCTCGTTCGATTTGATCGTGCTCGATTTGATGCTGCCAGGCGACGATGGCCTCGTGCTGTGCCGCGATCTGCGCGCGAAATCGGACGTGCCCGTCATCATGCTGACCGCGCGCGACGAAGCGACCGATCGCATCGTCGGCTTGGAAATGGGCGCCGACGATTATCTTGCGAAGCCGTTCAATCCGAGAGAGCTGTTGGCGCGCATCAAGGGCGTGCTGCGGCGTGCGCGAAGCCTGCCGTCCAATCTTCGGCCCGAAGGCTCAAGGTATTTCGAGTTTGCGGGCTGGGTGCTCGATACGGTGATGCGCAATCTCACGTCTCCCGATGGCGTCGTCGTCGATCTGAGCGGCATTGAATATCGTTTGCTGCGCGTGTTCGTCGAGCATCCGAACCGCGTCCTGAACCGCGATCAGCTCGCCGACCTGGTGCAAGGCCGCGCAGCCGGACCGGAGGATCGCAGTATCGACGTGCAAGTCAGTCGGCTGCGCATGCGTCTCGCCGATGATCCGAAAGAACCGGACATCATCAAGACCGTGCGAAGCCAGGGGTATGTCCTGGCAGTCCCCGTCGAGAAACGAAGCTGATGCGACTCCTCCCTCGCTCGCTGTTCGGACGCCTCGTACTGATTCTGCTTGCCGGCTTGTTGCTGGCACAATTGCTGAGCACGGCGATCAGCCTGGACGAACGCAACCAGGTGATTACCCAGGCCACCGGCATTCAGGTCGCCCAGCGCATCGCCGATGCCGTCGCGCTGCTGGATTCATCGAACGCTAACGAACGGCGAGCGATGGCGGGAAGGCTCAGCGCACCGCCGTTGCTGATCACGCTGGATCGGCCGGAGATGGCACTGCCGACGAACGGCGCCGGCGTCGTCGCCGCGATGTTCGAATCGTTGCTCCATCACTTTGTCGGCGACGATCGCCCGATACATGTCATCGGCGCGGCCCATGATATCGAGGGCTCGCCGGCGGTGCTGCCCGCTTGGCGACAAGGCGCATCGATGGGAGCTGCGCGGTTCGGACACGCAATGCATCACGCTCACATGTCCGCATTTTCGGCCGTCGTTCAGGTGCGGCTGCGGGACGGCACGTGGGCGACGTTCGAGTCGCGGCAGCCGCAAGACGCCTTCATTGCGCCGTATCGGATGTTGATGGTCTTAGCCGTCTTGCTTGTCGCTGTGTTGATCGTCTCCCTCGTCGCCGTGCGCTGGGTGACGCAGCCGTTGCTCGCCCTTGGAGATGCGGCCGAGGCTTTGGGCAAGGACATTCATCGCTCGCCGCTTCCCGAAACCGGTCCAGCTGAAGTTCGCCGGGCGGCGCGCGCGTTCAATGAAATGCAACAGCGGCTGACTGGCTACCTTCGAGACCGCACGCGCGCGCTGGCGGCCATGTCGCACGACCTCAAGACGCCGATCACACGAATGAGACTCCGCGCCGAGCTGTTGGAAGATGCCAGCGTACGCGCGAAGTTCGAGGAAGATCTCGATGCGATGGAATCGATGGTCGCGGAGACGCTGAGCTACATGCGCGGCACGGAAAATCAGGAGCCGATGCAACGTGTGGACGTCAATTCCATGCTGGAAAGCCTCTGGGCAAACTTTGCCGAAGCGGGCAAGGAAGTGCGAATCGAGGGCACCGTTGGTGACCCCTACCTGGGCCGCGCGCAACTCCTCAAACGATGCCTGACCAACATCGTCGACAACGCGGTCCGATACGGCACGCGGGCGTCGATCATCGTCGAAGACAGCGCCGAGCAACTGCGCATTCGTATTCGCGACAACGGGCCTGGGATTCCCGATGACGAAATCGAGCGGGTGTTCGAGCCGTTCTATCGACGCGAGGCTTCACGCAGTCGCGATACCGGAGGCACCGGGCTCGGACTCACGATCGCTCGGGATATCGCGCGATCCCACGGCGGCGACCTCAAGCTCGCGAACCGTGCGGAAGGCGGTCTCGAGGCAACCTTGGTGCTGCCACGCTCGTCCGAGCTATAAATCGAACTCGCGCGCGCTTTTGAACGAGGCGCCGTCCGCTGACGCCTCGGTCTGATGGGTCGCTCTTTCTACGCCGGCGCACGGATGGCCGCCGCGCCGACCGCCGGCTCCGCACTCATCCGATCGATCTCGGAGAGATCCTTGCCCGTTCGATCGCCGAGGAACGCGACGGAGACGAGGCTCACGATGCTGACCAGCACGATATAGCCCGCGATCAGCCAGGGTTGATTGTCGCCGTAGTGGAGCAGCGTGGCGGCGATCAGCGGTGTGAGTCCGCTCGCGAAGATTCCGGAAAATTGATAAACGAACGAGACCCCCGTATAGCGCACGCGGGTACTGAACGATTCCGCGAACATCGCGGCGATCGGCCCGTACACCATCGGATAGACCACGCCGAACGGGACGACGATCGCCAACATCACGAGCGGCACTTCGCGCGTGTTCATCAACCAGAACGCGGGATAAGCGAGTATGGCAATGCCGGCGACACCGAGCGCGTACGTCTTGCGCCGGCCATAGGTATCCGACATTTTTCCGAACACCGGGATCAGGAACACCATCACGAACGATGCGAGCGATACCGCGATCAGCGCGGTCGTGCGCGGCAGCTTCAGCGCGGTCGTCAAGTATGCGATCGAATAAACGCCGAAGATGTTGAAGGTGACGCCCTCGATATAGCGGCAACCCATGCCGAGAATCGTTTTCAGCGTATGCGTGCGCCACAGCTCGAAGAACGGCACCTTCGCTTGCTCCTGCGATTCCTTGAGCCGCTCGAACATCGGCGTTTCGAGGATCTTCAACCGAATGTAGAGGCCGACGGCGACCAGCACGGCGCTCAAGAGAAAGGCGACGCGCCATCCCCAGGCGAGAAACTGCTGGTCCGTGCCGGTGGACAAGATCGCGATCACGACCGTCGCGAGGAACAGACCGGCCGGGACGCCGATTTGCGGCCAGCTGCCGTAAAAACCGCGGCGCTCTTTTGGCGCGTATTCGATCGCCATCAGCACCGCGCCGCCCCACTCACCGCCGATGCCGAGCCCTTGGAGCACACGGAGCGCGAGCAGCAGGATCGGCGCCCATATACCGGCTGTCTCGTAGGTCGGCAGCAATCCGATCAGGAACGTCGCGATTCCCATGATCAGAAGGGTCAACACGAGCATGCCCTTGCGTCCCAATCGATCGCCGAAGTGACCGAACAGGATCCCGCCGACGGGTCGCGCGACGAAGCCGACCGCGAACGTCGCGTAAGCGAGCAAGATTCCGACGAACGGATCCTGATTCGGAAAGAACACCTTGTTGAACACGAGCCCGGCGACGACGCCGTACAAAAAAAAGTCGTACCACTCGATCACGCAACCGATCGCGCTCGCAAACGCGACGCGCTGGATTTCCCGTGTGTTCGGGACCTGATTCGCTCGTTCCATGCTGCCCCCTCCTGTTGGATGAATGCTTCGGCGTTGACGCTCTCGAATGCCGCTTGACTCGACTCAAGCCGAGCTCCACGGCGGTCCGTTATTTGAACTCTTCATGTCTTGAGGAATCCGCCATCGACCGCGACGGTTTCACCGGTGATGAACGACGCGAGATCGGACGCCAGATAAACGGCGAGATTCGCAACGTCGTCGGCGCTCGCCAATCGGCCCAGCGGGAAATGCGCGATGACCGAAGCGCGCACCTGCGGCGTCAGCACGCCCTTCAGCATATCGGTGTCGATCGCGCTTGGCGCGATGGCGTTGACGCGGACATTGTGCGGTCCAAGCTCGCGCGCCAGGCCTTTGGTCAACGCGACGACCCCCGCCTTGGTCGCGCCATACCAGACGTTGCCGAACGATCCGCCGCCCTTGGCCGCGGCGACCGATGCGAGATTGATGATGACGCCGCGGCGCTTCGCGATCATCGCGGGCGCCGCCGCCTGCACGCAGTTGAAGATGCCGGTGAGATTCACCGACACCATGCGCTCCCATTCTTCGTTCGTCGGGACGCTGAAAGCGCCCATGCTGACGAGACCGGCGTTGTTCACCAGGATATCGATCGCGCCGTGCTCGAGAACGATCGCGGCGGTCGTCGCGTCCACTTGTCTGCGGTCGGTCACGTCCATCGCGACGCCGCGGGACTTCGAACCGAGCGTCGCTGCGCATGCGGCCGCCCCTTCCGCGCTGATATCCGCGACGTACACCGATGCGCCCTGCTCGTCCAGCGCTTGCGCAATTCGTGCGCCGATGCCGCGCGCGCCGCCCGTCACCAGCGCGATCCTGCCGCTCAGGTCCGTGCCCACCTAGGCCTCGATCTCGAATTCATCGTGGATGAGCTCGCGGATCTGATGTTTGAGCGCAACGAATCCTTCAGCGGTCTCGTCGCGCGGTCGCGGGAGCTTGACCTCGATGTTCGCTTTCACGCGACCCGGCCGCCTCGTCAACACGACGATCCGATCCGAGAGCAGGATCGACTCCTCGATGCTGTGCGTGACGAGCACCATCGTCTTGCTCCGGAGATCTTCCTGTGCCAAGAGGCGGCCGAGCTCCTCCTGCATCCGCGAGCGGTTCTGCGCATCGAGTGCGCCGAATGGCTCGTCCATCAACAGCACTTCCGGATCGACGGCGAGCGCACGCGCAATCGACACGCGCTGTTTCATGCCGCCCGAGAGCTGATGGGGATAGCGATTCTCGAATCCGCTCAAGCCGACCAACCGGATATTCCGCGCGACGATGTCCTGCCGTTCCGGCGCCGCGATCTTTTTCATTTCGAGACCGAACGCGACGTTTTCGACGACTGTCATCCAGGGAAACAGCGCGTAATCCTGAAAGATGACCGTCCGCTGCCACGATGGCTTTCCGATCGGCTTGCCGTCGACAAGAATTTGGCCGCTGGTGGGCTGTTCGAGCCCAGCCATGATCGTCAGGAGCGTCGTCTTGCCGCAGCCGCTGTGACCCAGGATCGAGCAGAACTCTTCGTTCTCGACGCGAAACGCGATGCCGTCGAGCGCGCGCACGGGTTCGTCGCGGGCGCCGTGTCCCGGATAAACCTTGCAGATGTCGACAACCGCCACCGTGCACATCGGTTGAGCCTTCCGCGTCGTCGCGCTCAGCGCATCATTTGCTCATGGCGCGCGACCATGGCAATAGTTTTCGTACCAAAGTGCGGATCAGCCAATCGATCGTCAGACCGACCAGACCAATCGTCGCCATGCCGACGATGACGTAATCGGTGCGGAGCACCGTACGCGCATCGTTGATGAGAAATCCAAGGCCCGAATTGGCGCCGACGAGCTCGGCGGCGACCAGCGCCATCCAGCCCACGCCGAGCCCGACTCGAATCCCGGTGACGATCTGCGGCAGTGCGGCGCGGAGCACGACTCGCCACAACACTTCCCAATCGTTCGCGCCCAGGCAGCGCGCCGCCCGGATCAAATTCGGCTCGACACCCGCGACGCCGGCAATCGTATTCAACAGGATCGGAAAGAAAATGCCGAGAAAGATGATGAACTGGTTCTGCGTATCGCCGATCCCGAACCAGAGGATCGACAGCGGAATCCACGCGAGGGGCGGCACGGGACGGAGCATTTCGATCACCGGATCGACCTGATCGTGGACAACCTTCCACCATCCCATCGCGATGCCCAGCGGAATCGACGTCATCGCCCAGAGGAACGCGACGATCTCGCGCTTCAACGAATCGCGCAGGTGACGAAACAGCTCCCCGGTGCGGATCAACTCCCACGCGGCGCGCAGCACGGCGGTCGGCGGCGGGAGCAGCGTTCGCGTCGTGTTGTCGAGCATCCAAACGCTGATGGCCTGCCACAGCAGTACCAGCGCCAGCAGCAATCCGAGATTCTTGAGCTTGTTGAACACGAGTCACGAATCGTCCTAGGGCGTAAACGTCTTGCCTCCGAAGGCCCATGGCTTCGCGAGGTCCCCTGGGGCTGGGAAGGCCTGCGGCATCGTCGTGTTGATCGGATGAATGTATTCCGGATACGGCGGCTTGCTCGGTGATCCTTTCCATCCGGCCGGCAGGAACGGCGGCTCCTTCGGCACGTTCCAACCGAGCTTCGTGAACGTTCGCTGCATGAAACGGCTGTCGACCGCCTGCGCAAAATCCTTCGCCGTCAGCGGACGGGTAATCCGTTTTTGTTCGTAGAGCCATTTGAAGATTGGCTCGTTTACCTCGCCCCAGAACTGCGCATGCGGATAGATGTACGTCGGCTTGTAGAGATTGTTGTAGGCCTTGATCTGCTGCAGCAGAATCGACTTGGAATAATTCTTGAGATTCGGATCCTCGGCCATCAGATCCGCGGCCTTGTCCGGATACAGACGCGTCCACAGCGTTGCCTCGGCGAACGAGTCCGAGAATGCCTGGACCACGTCGGGCACGTTCTCGACGAGCTCGCTGCGAACGTAGAACTGACCCTCGTACATGTTGTAGGCGAAGATCGCGTCGATGATCTTTCCGTTCTTGCGCTCCTCGACCATCATTGCAGGCGTCGGGTCCCATGCAACGACGCCGGCAAGCCCGCGCGGCATCGCCATCTGCTCACCCGGCGGCATGTTTTTCATCACGACATCTTTACCGATCTGGATGTCGTTCATTTGCGTCGCCATCTGAAAATAGAACTCGGCCGACGAGCCGGTCACGAGGCCGATCGTGGCCGGCGGATTCGATCCTTTCAAATCCTTGATGCTCTTGAGCGGCGAGTCGGCCGGAACCACGAGCGCATGCAGCAGGTTCGGGCTCTCGATCGCGATTGCCGTGACCGGCACGTTCTTGTCGAGCAACGACGTGAACGGGAAATTGCCGCCGCTTCCGACCTGGAAGCGCGCCGATACCAGCACTTCATTGATTGCGGGACCCGACGGGAACGCTTGCCACTTCGCCTCGACGCCACGCTTTTTCAGAAAATCCTGACGATCCATCACGATGTTGACAGTGTTCTGGCCCGACCACGGCGCCTGAAACGCGACTTGCACGGGCCACCATCCTTTGTCTTTCAACCACTGCACCGATTTATCCGAGATGCGCTCGTAGGGCAACGGCCATCCCCACGCCGTGCTGCCGGTTTGAGCGAACGAAACGCCCGGCATCGCGCCGAAAGTCAACGCCACCGCGCATATCGCGGTCATCTTCTGCAAATCGCGCTCGAAGCACGTGATTGGAAACATTGCGGCCTCCTCGTTCAAGCTGAAAGCGTCATTTCGGTACCCGCGAAGCGAATCCGCGCGTAGGTCAAATCCGCTCGTGACCCGACATAGCGGATCAATTCGTGGAGCGGCGATGTGTGAAAGTCGTAACGCGGCGTGGATTGTTTCAGCGGCTTCGTGAGCTCGGCGTCGTAGAACGCCGCGAGCAGCAGATCTTCGTCGCTCGCCGCCGCGCCGAGCTCGGCGCGCAATCGCGGCAACCAAGGATCGATACGATCGCCCGGCCGTCCGTCTACCATCTCATCCGCGCGGATGTTCGCGCGCTCGAGAAAGTCGTCAGTGGGCCGCGCGGCCAGCATGCCGTAATAGCCCATCGCGTACTTACGCACTTCGTCGGGGACTGTCTTGTAGCGCTCGCCCTGCACGACGTTCAACACCGCTTGCGTGACGATGTACTGCGCGAACGGGCTGACGACGATCGGATAACCGAGGTCGTGACGCACGCGCGCCGCTTCCTCGAGAATCTCGGGAAGGCGGTGCTCGAGCTTCATCGTCTGCAACTGATAGCGCAGATTCGAGATCATGCCGCCCGGAATCTGGTGCTCGTAGAGCGCGGCATCGTAAGGCGCAACCTTACCGCGCGGCTTCTCTTCGCGCTCGCACAGATAATCGAAGTAGCCCGACACTTCCTTCAGCGCCGCGCGATCGATGCTCGTGCGTCGACCCGTGCTACGCGCGATGCCCTCGATTTCCTCGGTTGCCGGCAGTGACGCGCCGTTGGCGAGCGGTTGAACCGCCGTGTGACCCAGCGCGAATCCGCTCTCGATCGCGATCCGGTAGACCTCCGGTGCAAGGCCCGACTGACAATGTGAGTGCATTTGCAGCGGGATGGGTCCCGCTGCCGCAACGAGCGCTGGCAATAGCGTGCGGGCGCGAGCGGGCGTGAGCAGCCCGGTCGGATCCTTGACGGCCATGAAGTCCGCGCCGAGCTTGACGAGCTCGCTGGCGCGTGCGACGTAGTACGCGTCGGTATGCACGGGACTCAGCGTATAGGTCATCATCGCGTTGACCTTCATGCCCGCGTCGTGGCCCGAACGAAGCGACGATTCGATGTTGCGGTTGTCGTTCAGCGCGTCGTAGACGGTGAGAACCGAGACGCCGCGCTTCGCGAGCACCCTCGAATTGAGCGCGACGACGTCGTCGGGAAAGAGCTCGAACGTATAGAGGCTCTGTCCGCGCGTGAGCGCATCGCACGGCGTCGTCAGGCGTTGACACAGCAGGCCGACGCGCTCCCACGGATTCTCCTGCAAGTAGCGCACGCAAACGTCGAACACCGCGCCGCCGAGAATATTGACGAGCGTGTAGCCGACGCGATCGATCTGCGCCAGGATCGGCGTCATCATCGCCGTGGTCATCCGCGTCGACCACAGGCACTGGTGCGCGTCCCGCAGCGTGACATCGACAAAGCCGAAAGTCTCGCTCATGGATGTTGCCGCCATTCGTCTTCGACGAATGTCGTGTGGATGTCGCCGTTTCGGAAGCGCGCGTCGCGCAGAAGCTTCCGGTGAAACGGCATCGTGGTCTTGATGCCCTCGATCGTCATTTCGTCGAGCGCGCGTTGCATCCGGGCAATCGCCTCATTGCGATCGTTGCCCCAGGCGATCAGCTTCGCAAGCAGCGAGTCGTAATACGGCGGAACGCGATAGCCGCCGTAGACATGCGAGTCGATCCGAATGCCGGTACCGCCCGGAACATGGAAATGTCGGACCTCGCCGGGACAGGGCGCAAAGCCGTTGTCGGGGTCCTCCGCGTTGATCCGGCATTCGATCGCGTGCCCGCGCAGATGGATGTCGCTTTGGCGTAGCGCGAGCGGCCGGCCTTCGGCTATGCGGATCTGCTCTTTGACGATATCGACGCCGGTCACCATTTCAGTGACCGGGTGCTCGACCTGGACGCGGGTGTTCATTTCCATGAAGTAGAACGACCCGCGCGCGTCATCGACGATACATTCGACGGTGCCCGCATTCTTGTAGCCGACGCGCCGGCAAAGCCGGATCGCCGCCGCACCGATGGCGGCGCGCATGGACTCGTCGACAATCGGAGACGGACTTTCTTCCAGCAATTTCTGATTTCGCCGCTGCGTCGAGCAATCGCGCTCGCCCAGGTGCAAAACGTTCTCGCCGTCCGAGAGGACTTGCACTTCGACATGGCGGATATCGACGAGGAATTTCTCGACATACATTGCGCCATCGCCGAACGCCGCTTGCGCCTCGCGGGTTGCATCGACATACGTGCTGGATAATTCCTTCTCGTTTCGGACCACCCGAATGCCGCGACCGCCGCCGCCCGCGCGCGCCTTCAGCAGCACCGGATAGCCGATCCGTGCTGCGATTCGCTGCGCTTCGCCAGCGTCGCGCACTATTCCGTCCGAGCCCGGCACCGTGGGCACATCGGCTTCTTGGGCGATCTGCTTCGCCATCGCTTTGTCGCCCATCTGTGCAATCGCATCAGCCGACGGACCGATGAAGGCGATGCCTTCGCGTTCGCAGAGCGCCGCGAATTCTGCGTTCTCCGATAGAAAGCCATATCCGGGGTGAATCGCGTCCGCGCGTTGCGTACGTGCGGCGGATACGATCGTCTCGGCATTCAGATAGCTGTCGCTCGCGCGTGCGCCGCCGATGCAAAGCGCGCGCTCCGCCAGGCGGACCGGCAGCGATTCACGATCGGCTTCCGAATAAACCTGCACGCTTTCGAGC
>DASXPO010000205.1:0-23845 GCA_036493535.1 Casimicrobiaceae bacterium | reverse complement strand
CCGCGCCGAGATCTCCGCCGAAGTAATCGAGCGCGACGCGAGCGAGCGCGTAACCGAGCGGAAGGCCGATGACCGCGCCGGTCGCGCCGATCGTCGCGCCCTCGCCGATGACCAGCAGCACGAGGCCGCGCCGCGTCAGTCCGAGCGTACGCAGCAGCGCGAATTGCGATCGCCGTCTCGCGACCGCGAGGACCTGCGTCGAGAATACGAGCAATGCGCCGGTCAACAACGCGACCAGCGCAAGTACGTCCATGTTGACGCGATACGCGCGCGACGCGCGGCTCGCGGCATCGATCGCGGCGGTGGGCGTCGCGACGACAACACCGGCGGGCAAACGCGCGCCGATCTCGCGCATGGCAATGGCCGGATCGCTACCCGGCACGAGCCGCAGATCGATTCGCGTCAACATGCCGGCACGCGCGAAAAGATCCTGAAGGGCGCCGATGTCCATGATCGCGTACCGTTCGCGTCCGTTATCACCGGCGACGCCCGCGACGCGCAGCACCGAATCGGCCGCGCCCGTTCTGAGCGTGAGCGTTCCACCGACGTGCGCGCCGTAACGCGCGAGCGCTGCGGCGCTCATGAACACCACGCGCGGATCGAGCAGATCGATCGAGTCTTTGGCTGCTCCTACCAATGCGGGCGTCACGCGCGCCGCGCGAAACGCATCGACGCCGAAGAGGGTCAGCGGTTCGTCGAAATTTGGCACGCGGACTTGCACCTCGACGATCGGGGACGCGACGGCGACATTGCCCACGCGGGCAAGCATTGGATAGACGCTTTCGTCGAAGCCGGCACGCGGCCCGCGCACTTCGAGGTCGGCGTTGCCCGACAGCGTTGCCATCCCGGAAGTGAACTCCGCGACAGCGGTCCGATTGACGAGATCGACGGCAAAGCCGAGTGCGACGCCGAGGGCGATCGCGAGCGCAGCAAGCGCAAGGCGCCCACGCTCGCGCGCGAATGCACCGCCGAGAGCGGCATGCGCAACCGCGTAGCGGGCTGCTTTACTGCTCATGGCCGGGCGTTTCCGATGGGGACGACACGCCGTACTGCGACAGCACGAGCACGCGATCGGCCGCGGCGGCCGCGGTGCGTGAATGAGTGGCGAGCAACACCGTCGCGTCGTCCGCTTTCGCGCGGTCACGCAACAGTCCGATGACGTGCGCCGCATTGTCGGGATCGAGATTGCCTGTCGGCTCGTCGGCGAGGACGAGCGCCGGCCGATGCACGAGCGCGCGAGCGATTGCCACGCGCTGCAATTCCCCGCCGGACAGCTCGCGCGGCCGACTGTCGGCGCGTTCGTCGAGGCCGACGGCACGCAACATTTCGATCGTGCGGGCGTGGGCGTCGTCGCCTTGATCGCCGAGAAGTGCGAGCGGCAGCGCCACGTTCTGCGCGACGGTCAGGTAAGGCAGCACGTGAAACGACTGAAACACAAAGCCCATCCGCCGGCGGCGCAGCAGCGTGAGCGCATCATCGGAAAGCGATGTCAGGTCGATGCCGTCGACGACGACGGTCCCACCGTCCGGACGTTCCAGCCCCGCGACGAGGTTCAGCAGCGTCGATTTTCCGATGCCCGATTCACCCATGAGCGCGACAAACTCGCCGCGCCGGGCCGAAAACGTGATCGACTCGAAGACGCGTCGCCGCTGGGAACCGCCGAACGTCTTGCTTAGGTTAACAACGGATAGCACCGCCCCGAGGCTACCGACCCCGCGGGCGCCGCGCAACTTCGCGGAGACGTCAGCCGAGTGCCGGTGACTCTTCCGCAACCGGTTCAGGCACCGACCACACCTCCCGCACGACATCGGCGAGCGCGTGAACGACAGGATCTTCTCTGCGTTCCTGCAAAAAAATGAATTGCAGCGATGTTTCCGCGCGTGCTTCGGTCCAAAGGCAGACCTCGCGCGCGGCGGCGGCTTCGAGCGCCAGGTCCTCGCGCATCAATGCGATACCGACGCCCGCAAACACGAGCGAGCTGATCACCGCCTCGTTGTCCGCTTCGATGCGCTTTGCGGGGGCGAGGCCATGGGCGTCGAACATCTGATTGGCGAGCGCGCTATGCGTGCTGATCGCGGGCGTCATGATCCACGGCAAAGCCGCGATTTCGTCCCATCCGGCGTTCTCGACGCGATCGCGCCACGCGATCGGCGCGGCGACTCGATACGCAACGGTTCGAAGCGCGATCGATTCGACGTTGGGATGAATCAAGCCGCCGTAGTAGAAGCTCGCATCGAGCTCGGCCGCGCGCACCTTCGCGAACGCCGCGCCCGAGACCTCGTGATGGAGCTCGATCTCGACCAGCGGATACCGATCGAGCGCTTGCGCGAGAAAATCACCGAGCCGCAGGAATTGGGGGTCGGCCAGCGTGCCGACGCGGGCGCGACCGGTCGTTTCGCCGATGAACGCCTTGGCATGGCTCGAAAGCGCCGCCGCGGAGGTGACGACCTTCGTGGCCTCGGGTAGCAGTCGCTGGCCCGCCGCGGTCAACAGCATCCCACTCGGCGTTCGGTCGAACAGCGCGACGCCGAGCTCGTCTTCGAGCGCCTTGATCTGCGCCGACAGGGCCGGCTGGCTGATATGAAGCTTTTCTGAAGCTCGCGTCAGATGACCGAGCTCGGCGACGGCGGCGAAACTGCGTAACTGATAGAGCTCCATGCAACTCCGCGAAGAGCCATAGGGCCGCTATTGTACCCGAAATGGTGCAGTGCAGCAACCAGGAGCGCATATGGGATCGCGCCTGCGGATCGCTCTCATCCAAACTGATGATTTGAATAGGATGGGCACCGGCTCTATCGTAAGAGTTGTGCGGCGCACCACGCGCCGCGAATGACGCGAAAAGCGCCAAGGAAGTAAATTGAGGGAGTCAAGCGATATGCGTACGACGGATGCTCCGATCGACGAGCTAAGCGCACTCGGCCTGTGCCGGTTGCTCTTACGGGCCGCGGAACCCGCGGATCGCCTTATCCCGGTTCACCAAGCCTTCGAACCGAACCGCCGCGATGGATTTTGGGAACGACTCGACCGGTGGCTCGCGAAAGCGCGACAGCGGGAACGCGAGCGGTATTTGGCACGAGCACGCGACGTCGTCGACCTCGAAGCGCGAATCCGCGCGCTCGAACGCCGGCCCTACTACTGAGGGGTCAGGCCGGTATGAAGCGGAGCGCGACGCCGTTGTTGCACCAGCGCTGGCGGGTGGGCGGGGGACCGTCGTCGAAGACGTGCCCCTGGTGACCACCGCAGCGCACGCAGTGGTATTCGTCCCGCTCGACGATGATCTTGTAGTCTTTTTTGTTGGAGAGATGGTCGGGAATGCTGGTGAAAAAGCTCGGCCAGCCCGTCCCGCTGTCGTATTTCATCTTCGAGGTGAACAGCGGCAAGCCGCACCCAGCGCACACGAACACGCCGGCGCGTTTTTCGTTGTTGAGCGGGCTGCTGCCCGGATACTCGGTGCCTTCTTCCCGTAGCACCTGATACTGCGCCGGCGTCAACAGCTGCCGCCAGACTGTGTTACTGCGATCGAGCGGCTCGACCGACAGCGTGACTTCGGCATTCTTCGCCAGAAGCTCCTTCCAGTTCTTCCGCATGTCTTCGATCGACCCGGCGTTCCGTTCGGTTGCCGCAAGGGCGGGTCGCGTACCCAGCAGTGCAGCGGACAGCAGCAGAAAATTGCGGCGTTTCATCGTTCTCCTTGCGAAAGTATCGGACGGGTAAGACCAGCGCTCACGCGCCCGGTTTCGTCATTATGAAACGCTAGTCGTGCGGGGACGTCCGGGGCTTACAGCCGCGATGCGAATGCGATGATCAAGCCGGCGGCGCCGCAGGCCAGGATGACCGGGATGACGCCGACTTTGAGTCTGAACAGCGCGGTCGCCGCGAAAATTCCGATCGCGAGCGTCGGCCAGTCGATTGCCCCAAGCAGTGCGGTCGAATCCCATCCGTGCGGCCACAACACATGCCAGGCAAAGAACAATGCGAGATTGACGATGACGCCGACAACCGCAGCGGTGATTGCGGTGAGCGGCGCGGTGAACTTGAGCTGCCCGTGCGTCGACTCGATCAAAGGACCGCCGGCGAGAATGAACAGGTACGACGGGAGAAACGTGAAGAACGTCGCCACGCACGCCCCAGCGACGCCTGCCGCGAAGCGCAAATCGGGACCGAACAACGCGTGTGACCATGCGCCGACAAAGCCGACGAAAGCGACGATCATGATGAGCGGTCCGGGCGTGGTTTCCCCGAGCGCAAGGCCGTCGATCATTTGTGTCGGCATGAGCCAGCCGTACGTCTCGACCGCGCCCTGATAGACATAGGGCAAGACCGCATAGGCGCCGCCGAACGTCACGAGTGCAGCCTTGGTGAAAAACCAGCCCATCTGGCTCAGCTCCCCGTTCGGGCCATCCTGTGCCGTCAGAGCCAACAACCCCGACGCCCAGAGCACGACGAACGCGCCCATGACGGCCAGCAAATGCGCCCGGGAATAGCGCGCATGCGAGGGCGTCGGCGTCGTGTCGTCGATCAGCGCCGGCGCGTGCGCGGCCGCCGTGGCGTTGCGTCGATTGGCTTGCGCAAACGCCGCCGGCGAGCACCGTCCACCGATCGCGCCGATGACTGCCGCGGTGACGACGATCAACGGAAACGGAACGCGCAATGCGAAGATCGCGACAAACGCGGCCGCGGCGATCAACCAGAGCAGCGGATGCTTGAGCGCGCGTGAACCGATGCGCCATGCGGCCTGCAGCACGATTGCGACGACCGCCGGCTTGATGCCGTAGAGAACGCCCGCGACGAGCGGCACGTTGCCATACGAGACATACAGCCATGACAGCGCGATCAGTAGCGCCAACGACGGCAACACGAACAGAACGCCGGCGACGAGACCGCCCCAGGTTCGATGCAGCAGCCAACCGATATACGTCGCGAGCTGGGTCGCCTCGGGACCCGGAAGGAGCATGCAATAGTTGAGTGCGTGCAGGAAGCGACCTTCGGATATCCAGCGTTTCTCGTCGACGAGCTCGCGATGCATGATCGCGATCTGTCCTGCCGGGCCGCCGAAGCTGATGAAGCCGAGGCGCAGCCAATAGCGGAACGCTTCGAACGCGGTCGGTGGCGAGGGAGCCGTGGCGCGGGCTCGATCCGCGACTGCATCGTCGCCCGAGCTCATCAAGAGCGGAACAGGTTGTATTTGAGAATGCAATAGATCGCGCGCACGCCATCCTTCCAGTCGACCTTCTTTCCCTGTTCGTACGTCCGGCCGTGATAGGCGATCCCCACTTCGTAGATCGCGCAGCCCATCTTGGCGATCTTCGCGGTGATCTCGGGCTCGAAGCCGAAGCGATCTTCCTCGATGTCGATGCGGCGAATCACGTCGCGTCTGAAGACCTTGTAGCAGGTCTCGACATCGGTCAGATTCAGGTTGGTCAGCATGTTGGACAGGAGGGTGAGAAAGCCGTTGCCGACGCGGTGCCAGAAGTACAGCACGCGATGCGGTTCCCCGCCCATGAAACGAGAGCCGTAAACGACGTCGGCTTTTCGATCCAGAATAGGCTTGACGAGCGTCGCGTATTCGCGAGGATCGTATTCGAGGTCGGCGTCCTGCACGATGACGATCTCGCCCGTCGCTTGACCAAAGCCGGTGCGGAGCGCTGCGCCCTTGCCGCGGTTCACTTCGTGGTGCACCAGGCGATCGATCCAACCGCGCGCCTTGAGCTCGTCCACGATTTCACGTGTGCCGTCGTTCGAGCAATCGTCGACCACGATGATTTCCTTCGGCGCGTACGACGAATCGCGTACGGCACCGATGATGGACTCGATGGTGGCCGCTTCGTTGAAACAGGGGATGACGACGCTCAGTTTCACTAGGCTGGTGTCGCGGCCGGAATGGCGCCACGGCAGTGCGGGCGCTCGGAGTCGATGGTGCAACGAGGCGTGAAGTATAGTGAGCGCGCGCGGGCAAGTCATTTCGCCTGCCTGTACCCGGATGACAAACAGCGTGCAGCCGTTGCATCATGGCGGTCGAATCGAGCCAGGCGCCTGACGGACGATCGCTCAGGGGCGCCTCGCTGCCGCGGCGCTATGCGCTCTTCGTCCTCGCGTTGTCGATCGCGGTCCTCATCGTCTATCAGCCGGTGTGGAACGGCAGCTTTCTGTGGGATGACGCGGCACACGTGACGCGTCCCGACCTGCGGTCATCGATCGGGCTCTGGAACATCTGGGCAGCGCCGGGCACCACCCAGCAGTACTACCCGCTCACGCATACGTTCTTCTGGCTCGAGCACCGGCTGTGGGGCGATGCGCCGTTGGGCTACCACCTGGCAAACATTCTTTTGCACGCGACCGCAGCATCGATCGCGGGTCTGCTTCTCTACCGATTGGCGATCCCCGGCGCGTACTTCGCAGCGGCGATCTTCGCCCTGCATCCGGTGCAAGTGGAGTCCGTCGCCTGGATCAGCGAGATCAAAAACACGCTGTCCGCCGTCTTCTATCTCGGCGCCGCGCTCGCCTGGCTACGCTACAGACGTGAAGGCGCGCCCGCTGCGTATGCGCTCGCACTGGGATTGTTCGTGCTGGCGCTTTGCAGCAAGACGGTCACGGCGACGCTGCCCGCCGCATTGCTCGTGATCGAATGGTGGCAATGCGGGCGTCTGTCGTGGCGGCGTGACCTGCTCCCTCTCGTTCCGTTTTTTGCGCTCGGCGTGGCTGCGGGCCTCTTGACCGTTTGGGTGGAGCGCAGTCTCGTCGGCGCCGAGGGTCCCGCATTCGACTTCACGCCGATCGAGCGCGCGCTGATCGCCGGCCGCGCGCTGTGGTTTTACGCGAGCACGCTGTTCTGGCCCGTCAACCTCGTCTTCATCTACCCGCGCTGGAGCGTCAGCCAAGCTGTGGGGTGGCAGTATGTCTATCCTGCGGCCGCCATCGCGGTCATTGCGCTTGCATGGGCGCTGCGTCGCCGCTGGCGCGGGCCGCTCGCCGGCGTGCTGTACTTTGCCGGGACGCTTTTCCCTGCGCTTGGATTCTTCAACGTCTATCCGTTTCTGTTCTCGTTCGTTGCCGATCATTTCCAATACCTGGCAAGTCTTGGATTGATCGCGCTGGCGGGCGGGGGATTTGCCTGGCTGTTGCAGCGAAAGGGCCTGTGGAAACGGCCCGCCACTCAGGCGATCTGCGTGGCAGTGCTCGCGGCGCTCGCCGTTCTCACCTGGCGGCAAAGCCATGCCTATGTCGATGTGGAGACGTTGTATCGCGCCACGCTCGAACGCAATCCCGAGAGCTGGATGGCGCACAACAATCTGGCTGGTGTGCTCATTGCGCGTGGCAAAGTTGACGAAGCCATCGGACATATCGAGAGGGCGCTCGCGCTGCGGCCCGACTACGCCGAGGCGCGCAACAACCTTGGTCTGGCGCTCGCAAATCGCGGCCGCGTCGACGCGGCGCTCGAGCAATATCGGCAGGCGCTCGAGCTGCAGCCTGCCTACGCCGAAGCCCACAACAATCTTGGGGTGCTGCTCGCGCGCCGCGGCCAGGTCGAAGATGCGATTGCACAATACACGCGGGCTCTGCAGATCGATCCGGCGCTGGCCGGCGCGCACTACAACCTCGCCGAGGCACTGACGACCCGGGGACGGACCGACGAGGCACTTGCGCATCTCCGGGAGGCGCTTGCGCTCGAGCCCGACTACGCGGAGGCCCACAACAGCCTGGGTGTGCTACTTGCGGAGCGCGGTCGGTTCGAGGAAGCGCGCGAGGCGTTCGTCAAGGCGGTCGAGCTGAAGCCGCAGTATGCCGATGCGCGGAACAATCTCGGCATCGTACTCGCGCGAAGCGGCCGCTTCGACGACGCGATCGCGCAGTTCCTGAAGGCCATCGAGGCCGACCCGGCATCCGCGAAGATTCGCGAGAATCTGCGCGCCGCCATCGCGAGCCGCAAGCGCGCGCCCTAGTCGGCAGCGCTACGTTGCAGCGGCGCGGCGGCAGGTGCGGTGAAGCGCAGCCGTCTGGTGATGAAGCGTAAGCCGCCCGCCGCGAGCAGAATGCCGGCGATCCAGAAGGAAAGCATCGCAAGGCCGGCGAGCGTCGGCTTCGGCCACGGCGCGGCCCACAGCGCTTGCCCGCGATCGAGCATCCAATTCCAACCGACCTGAGCGACGAGCGCGGACAGGATGATCATGCCGACCCGGCCGGGCAGCACGAAGCGCCGGACCAGAAGCAACGCAGGCAGCATGAATGCAAGAACCAGCAATTGGCCGATCTCGATCCCGATATTGAATGCGAACAGCGAGACGAGCAGATGGGTACCCGCGAACTGCAGATTCTCCTGCAATCCGTATGAAAATCCGAAGCCGTGCACGAGACCGAACATGCCGGTGATGAGGATGCGACGCGCGAAGTCGATGCCCATGATGTTCTCGAGCGCCATATACACGATCGACGCTGCGATCGTCGTTTCGACGAACGGGGGAAACCATGCGCCGCCGGGCCCGAGCTGGAACGCCGAGCCGATCAGCGTGAACGAGTGCGCCACCGTGAACGTCGTCACGATCGCGAGAATCTGGCGCCAGCCGCGTAACGGAATGATGAGGCAGAGCAGGAACAGCAGATGATCGATGCCGGTCAGGATGTGCTCCATGCCCAGCCCGACGAATCCGCTCGCCGCGCGCCACCACGTCGGGTTGAGCGCGACGGTGCCGCTCCGCGACGTCATGATGATCGTCCGGCCGTCGCCGTCGATCGGCTTGTAGCGAATGGTCATCTTCAGCGCGTCGCCGAACTCCGGCCCGGCGGTCGTTCGAATCGACAATTCGGGATTCGTCGTCTGCAGCGGATACACGATGTGCGCGTCGACGTATCCCTGGTCAGTGTAGATCTGCGTGTCGGGCGCCACCGGCTCGGCGACGTGATGGAGCGCCTCGTCGTAGGTCTGGAACGATCGGTCCGACGGCAGTGCCAACCGGCCCGTCGCAGTCGACGAGATCAGCTTGCGGCCGTCCTCGAAGAGCACGATGTCCTGCTGAAGCGCGGCCAGCGCGCGCTCGATGGCCGTCTGTGACTGCGGCACATCGATCTCGCCGTTCTTGACCGGGAACTTCGCCGACTGGAACAGGTAAAGCGGCGCTCGAACGACGAAATGCGCCGCGCCGGGCTCGACGGTGACAAAGCCGTTGATCACCGCATCGAGCTTGAACTCGTGGGCGTGCGCGATCGCCGCGCAAAGCGCAACGCACAGCGTAACCGCGCAATGTGCGAAGCGTCGCCAATGAAGCGTCATGCGCATCGGTTGAATAACGGCCGGGAACATCGCGTCCCCGGCCGCCCTAACAGGGTGTTACTGGCAGTTGCCGTTGCCGTTGCCCTGGCCGTTTCCGTTGTTGCACTGGACATGTGCGAACTTCTGGATACGGCGCCCGTTGATCGTCTCGCCGGTGTAGACGTTGCCCTTCGAGTCGATCGTGTTGCTATGCAGGAACGTGAACTGGCCCGGCGCGTGTCCAGGCTGACCGAGGTCCGCGATGATCTCGCCGGTCACGCGATCCATCGTGTGCATGATCTCGTTGCCGCCGTCGATCTCGAAGAAGTACGTCTGCGCCGCATCGTTTGTGAAGCGCAGATCCCACGCCGAACCCGCGGTGCCGAGGCCCGGTGCGCCGCCGATCCCGAGCGTGACACCGGTGCCCGGTACGACGGGGATGATGCGCTGCAGCTGGCCGGTCTTGGTGAAGATCTGGATGCGATCATCGCCACGGTCGCAGACGTAGATCAGCCCGTCGTTGCCGCCGACGACACAGTGTGGATGGCCGCCGTCACCCGAGGCAAAGAGTCCCGGCGAATCGGTCACCGGATTGTTGACCGTTCCCGCGACGCCGCCCCATTGCCGCAAGTACGTTCCGGTTGCGCTGAATACGACGACGCGATGGTTGCCATAGCCGTCGGCAATGTAGACGCTGCCGCGCTGATTCGTAACGGGGTCGGCATTCGGATCAACCCATACGATTGCAGGCTCGTTCAGCAAAGTGTGGCTCATGTTCGCCAGCGGATTGGCGCCCGAGTTGCCGCAGGTGTTCGTTGGAGGGTTGTCGCATACGCCTTTGGTGCCGATCTGCAGCAACTTGGTCTTTCCGTCGTGCGTCCACTTCTCGACGATCCCGTCACCGTTGCCCGCGATCCAGAGGTTGTCCTGGTAATCGACGAAGCAGCCGTGAATCTGCGCTTGCGTCCCCGTGACGTTGAATGCATTGACGACATTGCCATCCGAGTCGTATTCAATCACCGTCGGCGACGGAATGGCAGTCAACGGCTGTACCGGCGTTGTGCTGGTGCCTTCGGGATTGATCAGATTGCCACGGTTCACGGTGAACACGTGGTCCTGCGAATCGACGCACGTTCCGGCGACTTCACCGGTGACCCACGGCAACGGCTTGCCGGTCGCCGTGCTGACCCTCGGCGCGGTTCCGAACTGACCCGCGACCGGGAGCGGCTTCGGCCAGTTTGGATCCACTTTCAATACCGGGACCTTGAGCTGCTTCCTTGGGTCGGCCTGGCTCGCTGTCCATAGGCCGATTCCCACCGTGACCGCCAAGGCGACCGAACCTGCATACAGGTACGGCTTAGCTTTCATCATGTTCTCCTCTCCACTTGAGACAACCGGACGACGCACTGGATTGAGCGCAGGGATTTGCTACGGGAATGGCATTGCCGCGGTCTGGCGCTTGTCCGACAGCGCCATTTGCTGCTGATGCGCTTGACGTCGACTTGCCTGATCCACGAGCCGCCCAGGTTGGGCACCCCCGCATAGTGTGACATCGGAGGAATGTCGTCACGACATGCCGGAATCACGCATGGCGAAAAGCGAATTTGCCATGACGCAATCACGGATCCTCCTCGAAAACGACACCGCGTTCTTGTCGCATGTAAATGCGTTGCGCGCCCATCGCCGCGTTGCTTGCCGACCGTTGCGGAGGCGCACTGAAATGCTATGCCTCGTCTGCGGAAGTCGTCAAGCAATCGCGACGCTTTTCGCGTTCAGCATCTAGTAAGTTTCCGTTCAACTGCGCGTGCAAAATTCGATCAAAGTGATGCACGCCATTTTTTTGGTGGCAAGAATTGCAATTACTTGTTCGCTTGCAAAACGAGTTGAAACAGTATTCCGCTTCGATCGAAGTGTTGAAAGTGCAAGGCCCTGAGCTTGAACGCATGGCTCAAGAGCAATGAGAACGCTGCGCCCGCTTCGACCGATTCGAAATAGCGCGACTGTCGGACTGCGCGATGCGCTGCTTCGCGCCGTCGCGTTCGCGCTTCATTGTCAGGATCTTGTCAGCTTTGTCGTATTCCTCTGTGTGACGGCGCCATGATGAACGCATGACGTAACACTGCGATACAAATCATTCTCTTGACACCTTAAGATCGGTCCCATAGCCTGCGTCGCGGGAGAGCCTCTTTCCCGAGAAAAAAATCGCATAGCAGGATTCGATAGGAGGAGATTGTGAAGCGCACAGCCTTTGTGTATGGCGCCGCGTCCATGGTCGCGCTCGGCGCCGCGTTCGGTTTATCGCTCCAAGCAAAGCAGAGCAATCAAGCGCTGGTTCCGCCGACGTTCGTCGTCGACGCAGCGTGGCCAAAGCCGTTGCCGAATAACTGGGTCTCCGGCGAAATCGGCGGCACGTGCGTCGATTCCCAGGACCACATCTTCGTTGTGACGCGCGGCTTTCAGACCGGCGGTCTGGTCTCGCCCGAGGGACTCGGCGGCGCCGATATGAAGACGGGCATTTTCGGCGGGGTATTCCAGTCGAAGCCCGCGCCGCCCGTCATCGAATACGATCAGGACGGCAACGTCGTGGCCACGTGGGGAGATCCTTCTCTCGTGCCGGCTAACACGAACGGGCCGAAGGGCAACAGCATCGCCGGACAAAACGCCGGCGTGCCGAACAGCTTCCACGGCTGCTACGTCGACTACCAGGACAATGTCTGGGTCGGCGGCAACGGTGACGGCATCGTGCAGAAGTACTCGCACAGCGGTCAGCTTTTGATGACGCTCGGAACCAAGTACGTGTGCGACGGCGGTACCGGACCGAACGATCCCGGAATTCCATGTACCGGGACCGGCGGCGGCAATGTGAGCAAGACAGGCCTCAGTCACACGCTCCTCAATCTGCCGGCGGACATCGCCGTCGATTCCGCGAACGGGGACATCTACATCGCCGACGGCTATGGCAACCATCGGGTCGTCGTATTCGACAAGAACGGCGTTTATTCACGCCAAATGGGCAGCGTCGGCTCCGGCCCGGGCCAGTTCACGACCGGCGGCGGTGGCCACCCGCACTGCGTCGTGCTCGGGAAAGACGGTCTCGTGTATGCGTGTGACCGCGGGCAGGATCGCATCAACGTCTATCAGAAAGACGGCACGTTCGTTCGCGCGATTCCGGTCGTACCGGGCACCGGCTTGCCGGGGATGGGCTTGACCGGGTCGGCGTGGGACGTCGATTTCTCGCCGGATGCTGCGCAGACGTTCATGTACGAATCCGACGGCACGAACGAGATCATGTGGATCATGGACCACGCGGCCGCGATGAGCGGAGCCCAGAATTCGATTCTGGGCGGATTCGGCGGATTCGGCCATCAAGCCGGAGCGTTCACGTTCCTGCATATGATGGCGATCGATTCGAAGGGTAATCTCTACGCTGGCGAAACCGTCGGCGGACGCCGCATCCAGAAGTTCACGCGCCTTTCCACCTGCCCGGGTCATTCGGAAGGGCAGGGCGGCGCGGGCCTCTATCAGTGCCCCGGTAACAGCGGCCACTGAGCACAACGGATCGCGCGGCGGCGGAGAAGTCCGTCGCCGCGTGGTTCGCGATCTCATAACGCTGCGCGGGTCGGCAGCGTATCGTCTTGCGTATTCCACCCCTAAATTCCAACCTTTGTTCGATTCTTGACGATAGCCTATCGACGTAATTCCTGGCATGCCGTGTGGGCGGCGGCGATTGCGGCCCTGACGCTGGTCGCTCCTGCGCGCGTTGCCGCGAACGGCTCCGACATTCCATCGACGATCGTCTTGCAGGGATTTCTCAAGCAGGACGGCAATCGCGCGAGGTTGCTCGTCAGGGTCCCCCTCATTCTGTTGCAGGCCGCCTCGCTGCCCAAACGGGGCCCGGGTTATCTCGACTTGGCGCATATCGACGACAAGCTGAACGACGTCGCCCAGTCGGCAGGTCGGCAAATCGAGATCGTGGGCGACGGGGCGCCGTTGATTCCCATCGTGCGTGCTTCGCGAATATCGCTGTTGTCCGATCGCTCTTTCGGCAGCTACGAAACAGCGCTCGCGTCGCTCGAGGGACCGAAGCTGCCGGTCGACACCGACGTGTTCTGGGATCAGGGCTTTTTCGACGTCGCCCTGGAATATCCGCTGCACGCCTCCAACGCGCATCTGTCGATTCGCTCGAACGTCGCGCCCGAGCTGGAACGGCGCGTCAAGTTGCGGTTGACGTTTCTTCCGTCAGGCGCGCCGGCGCGCAATTACGAGATCGCGAGCGGAACCGGATCGATTCCGCTCGATCCCTCGTCCTTCGAGGCGGCTTGGTCGTCGTGGAAGCGCGGATTCGTCGATGCGTTTGCATTCGATCGATTGGCGTTTCTCCTTTGCCTGATCGCGCCGTTTCGCAATTTGCGCAGCTTGCTCGCCATCGTCGTGGTCATGGCGGGGATGCAGGCATTGACGATGACCGCGATGGGCGCGCATTGGGTCGCGGAGGCCCCGTGGCTGCCGCCGTTTGCCGATGTCGGTCTGGCGCTCGGCGTGTTGCTGCTCGCGATCGGCAATCTCGGCGCGCCGAGCCTGAGACGCCGCTGGCTCGTCGCGGCCGTGATTGCGGCGCTGGGGGGCTTTGCGATCGGACCGCTGTTCGCGCAGAGCTGGCAGTTCGCGGGCGCGCATCCTGTCGTCGCCGCCTTGTCGTACAACGCCGGCGTGATCGTGGGCGCCGTTTTCATTCTGCTCGTCGCGCTCGTCGCGCTTCGCGTGGTCTTTGCCTTCGTTCTCGGCGCGCCGTTGGGCGTGATCGTGCTATCGGCGCTGCTCGGCTTGGTTGCATGGCAATGGTTGTTCGACGGCGTTCATCGGCTCCAGCAAGCGATGGACGCCGGTGTTTCCTCGATGTCGATCGTGGCCGTCGTGCGTTGGCTGGTCCCCGGAATCCTCGTCGGCGTTGCGGCTTATTTCTTGCCGCGCGGTTTTGGCGGCGAGCGCATCAAGACCTTCCGCGATGCACTCCTTTCTCGGCGGGCCGACTAGCCGCCGGCCCGCGATTGCGGCTTAGATCAGACCTTCGAGCACCTGCACATCGACGCTCTCGCCGGCTGGCACGTTGCCGACGTCCGCGTTCAGCACGATGAAGCAGTTGGCCTGCGACATCGATGACAAGATGCCCGAACCCTGATCGCCGGTCGTGCGTACTTGCCAACCTCCGTGGTCGTCGGACGACAAGATCCCGCGCTGGAATTCGGTGCGTCCCGGCGCTTTTTTGATCGGCGCCGCGAGGGTGGCCTTGAAGAGCGGCAGCGGCGCAACGTTGGCGCGCCCTTGCAACACGAGCAATGCATCGCGCACGAACTCGTAGAACGTCACCATCACGCTGACCGGATTGCCGGGTAACCCGAAGAAGTGCGCGTTGCCGATTTTGCCGTATGCGAGCGGACGGCCCGGCTTCATCGCGATCTTCCAGAACAACACTTCGCCCAGCTTGTCGAGCAGTTGCTTGACGAAGTCTGCTTCGCCCACTGAGACGCCCCCCGACGTGATGACGACATCGGCGGTATCGGCGGCTTTTGCGAACGCGCGCTCGAGCGCATCCGGGATGTCGGGCACGACGCCCATGTCGACGATGTCGCAGTTGAGACGCGTCAACATTCCGTAGAGCGTGTAACGATTGCTGTCGTAAATTTCCCCGGCGCGAAGCGGCACACCGATCGATCTCAACTCGTCGCCGGTGGAAAAGAAGGCAACCCGCAGCTTGCGGTAAATACCGACCTCGTTGATCCCGAGCGAGGCGAGCATTCCGAGCTCGGCGGGCCGGAGCGGTTGTCCGGCGCGAAACACCACTGCGCCGCGTTTCAGGTCTTCACCGGCGAAGCGACGGTTCTGTCCCGTCTTGCCGACCGCGCCTGGCGCAATCGAAACACCTTCGGGTACTTCGGTCGCGCGCTCCTGCATGACGACGGTGTCGGCGCCCGCCGGCATGACCCCGCCCGTGAAGATGCGCACGGTTTCGCCGGCGTGGACTTCTTGGTCGCACGGCTTACCCGCGAACGATTCGCCGACCCGCTTCAACGTCGTCGCGCGATCGGCATGCAAGTCGGCGAACCGAACGGCCCAGCCGTCCATCGCCGAGTTGTCGTGCCCCGGTACATCGAGCGGAGAGACGACGTCCTCGGCGAGCACGCGGTCGAGCGCATGGCGAATGTGCACGCGCTCGACGGTGGTGACGGGCGCCAGAAACTGGCGGATCAGCGCGCGCGCCTTTTCGACTGGCATCGAGTTCGGATCGTAGTCATCGGCGCAGGAGATCTCGCGCAAGGTTTTCGGAGCGGTCATCGGAAGATTCGGCGTTCGACGCGATCGTTCAATTGTAAAACGCCGGAGCGCTAATGCGCCCGATCGTTACCAAACGCCGCTGATTCGTCGAGCTCCGCGCGCGTGTTGATGTTGCGAAACGCGTCTGCTTCGTCATCGAATGGCACTTCGGTCACGGCGAGCGTCGCATACCACGCGTCGATCTTGCGTCCGCCGCGCTGCAAAAACTGCGTCAGATGCGGCAACACGCCCGCATCGACCAGCGCGAACACGGGATGCGCTTGATCGAACGTCTTCGCCACCGCCAATTGCGCCTGTCGTCGAATGAGGGCAGCCGCGAGTCGCGCGACGAGATCGTTCGGCAGGAACGGCGAATCGCAGGGCGCCGTCACCGCAAAGCGTGTGTGGGCGCCGCTCAATGCCGCCTGCAATCCCGCAAGAGGGCCGGCGAAGCCGCCGATCACGTCGGCAACCACGCGATGGCCGAACGCCTGATACTGCGGAAGATTCTGGTTCGCATTGATGACGAGCGCGCCGACCTGCGGCGTGAGCCGCTCGAGCACGTGCGCGACAAGTGGCCGTCCAGCGAACGCCACGAGACCCTTGTCGACGCCGCCCATCCGCCGGCCCTGACCGCCGGCGAGCACGATGCCGGTGATCTCGTCGCGTGCGATTCCGAGAGCGCTCACGCGATGAAGCGGTCGCCGCCGGTGAACACGAGATAGTGCTTGTTCGTCGCGCGACCGATCATCGTCATGCCGACTTTTTGCGCGATCTCGTAGCCCATCTGCGTGAGCCCCGACCGCGACACCAGAAATGGAATGCGCATCTGCGCCGCTTTGATCACCATTTCGGACGTGAGCCGGCCCGTCGTATAAAAGATCTTGTCGCTGCCGTCGATTCGATCGAGCCACATGCGTCCGGCGATCGCATCGACCGCGTTGTGCCGCCCGACGTCTTCGACGAACAACAAGATCTGCGCATGCGCACTTTCATTGCTTGCGAGAGCGCACCCGTGGACCGCGCCCGCTTGCTTGTAGATCGTCTCGTGGACGCGCACCTGGTCGAGCAATTCGTAGAGCGCCGCACGCGTGAGCGTCGCATCGCCCGGCAGCATGACGCTGTCGATCTCGTCCATCAGATCGCCGAACACCGTCCCCTGCCCGCAGCCGGTTGTCTTCGTGCGTTTCGCGGTCTTGGATTCGAGGTCGACCAATCCATTGCGGGTCTTGACGGCGACGGAGTTGGTCTCCCAATCGACTTGCACGGTGACGATATCGTCGATCGACTCGACGAGACGCTGATTGCGCAGATAGCCGATCGTCAAATCCTCGGGCGCCGCCCCGAGCGTCATCAGCGTGAGGATTTCTTGCTTGTCGACATAGAGCGTCAACGGATGCTCGCCTGCGATCGGAACCTTTCGCCGCTCGCCGTTTTCGTCGACGGCTTCGACGTCGAATGTCGCCGGCCGGCCGGCGTCGCTCAGCAAGGGGCGATAGGGCGAATTCGGGGCGTTCATATCCGAACGTCGGCAGGACGCTTTCTATCCGCCGATGTAGCTCATCTCGACTTTGGCAAGCCGCGGCGTGTTGGCGCTGCGAATCTCCGAGTAACGGTCGGCGCGTCTCGTCCAGATTGCGTCGATGGCGCTGGCGATGTGGTCGTCGTCGTAACCCGACCGAAGCAGCATGCGCAAGTCGTAACCATCGGTCGCGAACAGGCACGTAAACAGCTTGCCGTCGGTGGAGAGCCGCGCACGCGTGCAATCGCGGCAGAACGCCTGCGTCACCGATGCGATCACGCCGATCTCGCCGCTGCCGTCGCGATAACGCCACCGCTCGGCGACTTCGCCGGCGTAGTTGGGGTCGATCGCTTCGAGAGGCAATTCGCGATCGATCGTGTCGATGATTTCCGCGGCCGGCACGACCTCGTCCGTGCGCCAGCCGTTCGTATGACCGACATCCATGTACTCGATGAAGCGAACGATGTGGCCGGAGTTCCGAAAATAGCGGGCGAGCGGCAGGATCGCGTGCTCGTTCATCCCGCGCTTGATGACGGCGTTGATCTTGAGCGGCGCGAGTCCCGCGGTGTGTGCGGCATCGATGCCCGCCAATACCCGGGCCAGCGGAAAATCGACGTCGTTCATCGCGCGAAAGGTCGGATCGTCGAGCGCATCGAGGCTCACGGTAACCCGCGCAAGACCGGCGGCGCGCAGCGTCCGCGCCTTTTTTGCTAGCAGAGCGGCGTTCGTCGTCAGGGTGAGATCGACATCGGGCAACGCGGACAATTGCTCGATCAGGCGCTCGATATTCTTGCGGAGCAGCGGTTCGCCGCCGGTCAGCCGAATCTTGCGAACGCCCAAGCCAACGTGGATGCGAGCGAGGCGAACGATCTCTTCGAACGTCAGCAATTCCGCGTGCGGAAGAAACGGATAATCGCGGCCGAAAACGTCCTTCGGCATGCAGTAGACGCAGCGGAAATTGCATCGGTCCGTGACGGAGATGCGAAGGTCGTGCATCGAGCGGCCGCGCTGATCGACGAAGGGGACCGCGCGATCGATCGGCATGCGCGCCGCCTCCCGCACGAACGCGTCCCGCGCCGCAGGGCCGATCGAGCGAATATCGGCAAGTGGAATCACCTTGTCCATCGTCGATGATGTTAGCAGAGCGCTCGAGTGGCCGGTGTAGGACACGGTGTATGATCAATCAACGTATTTTTCAACTATTCAATAGCCATGCAACCGTTGCGGTTTTCCGTCGATGTCGTCATCGAACGCGCATCGCTCGACAACCGTTGGACCAGCGAAACCTGGCGACCTGCGGCGGTCGAGGTAACGGAACCGACGCGGGGCGAGATCGTCGAAAGCCTCGGCGAGGACGGTTCCCGCACCCGCTGGCGCATCGGTCCTTGCACGATCGAATTGCATCCGACGGAAGCCGAAGGCTACTTCCTCAATTTGACGTCGCCGGCGCCTTGCGTGTTCATCATGTGGCGAATGTTCGATGAGCTCACGCCAACGGCTCGTCCGGTCATCGTGACGGTCAGCTATAACCAGGCCGCCCGGCTGCTCGATGGCGGCGAGCGGGTCGACAACGTGCCGATGCCCGAAGCGATCCTGCAATGGATGAAGCCGTTCGTCGCTGCACACTACAAACCCGAGCCGCGTCGCAAAGTCAGGCGCAACGATCCATTCGCCGTGGACGCGCCGACGACGGAACCCGGGTCGCGCGAGTAAATTGATTTCTCTTGATTGACTGGCCGATGTCCGAAGACGAGAAGTCACGCGAGCCGCTGACGCTCAAGCGCTGGTCGGCACGCAAGCTCGCCGCGACCCGCGAGACAACGGTCGTGCAGCCTGCGGATGCCGTGCCGCCCATTCCGCAATCGTCCGCAACGCAGACGGATCCGAACCCCCCGCCTACACCGGCGCCGTTGCCGCCGATCGAATCGCTAACCTTCGATTCGGACTTTGCCGCGTTTTTGAAACCGGACGTCGACGAGGCGTTGAAAAGGATCGCGTTGAAGAAGCTCCTCCACGATCCGCGTTTCAACGTCATGGACGGCCTCGACGTCTACATCGACGACTACTCGAAGCCCGATCCGATCGACCCGGACGTCGTCAAGCAGCTCGTGCAGGCACGCTTTCTGTTCAATCCACCGAAGACTCGCATAACCGAAGAGGGGTTTGTCGAGGATGTGCCGCCCGAGATCGAAAAACCGCCGGCCGTTGCATCGAGCGAAGACTCTAACCAGATAGCTGCAGAGAGCGCGGCGGCAAGCGATGTCGGGGGGCACGAGTTGCCGCCCGCTGGCCCTCAAGAGACGAGTGCACTTAAGTCGGACGCAATCAAGTCGGACGCCGGCCAGCTGAAATGACCATCGCCGACAAACAGCTGTGGCTCTGCTCGTGCAACGACACGATGCCGCTCGACGGCGACGCGTTTGCGCGACTGCTCGGCGTCGCGCCGCACGAGGGCGTCAAGCGAATGCTGTGTCAAAAGGAGCTCGGCGCATTCGCGGAGGGCGCGCGAGGCGACGTTGTGGTCGCATGCACGCAGGAAGCGCGTCTTCTCGGCGACATCGCGGAAGAAGCCGGCAAGACGCAGACGATTCAATTCGTCAATATTCGTGAGGCGGCAGGCTGGTCCGCAGATTCCAAAGCCGCGACGCCGAAGATTGCCGCGCTGCTTGCATTGGCCGGCATGCCGGAACCCGATCCCGTTCCCCGCGTCGCGTATACGTCGGCCGGCCAGGTTCTGATTGTCGGTCCGCTCGACGTCGCCCTGTTCTGGGCCGATGCGTTGTCGCCGCATGTCGCGGTGACGGTGCTCGCGACGGAGCGTGCAGCGGAAACCGAGCTTCCATCTCAACGCGACTTCGCCGTATCCACCGGAACGCTGACGGCGCTGGCGGGCTGGCTCGGCGCATTCGAAGCCCAATGGACACAGGACAATCCGATCGACCTCGACTTGTGCACGCGCTGCAATGCCTGCATTCGTGCCTGTCCGGAAAGCGCAATCGATTGGAGCTATCAAGTCGATCTCGCGCGCTGCCGCGATCATCGGCAGTGCGTGACGGCGTGCGGCGCAATCGGCGCCATCGATTTCGATCGCCGGGAAACGAAACGACAGGCGACATTCGATGCGGTGCTCGATTTACGCGGTGGATCCTGGTTCGCCGGACACGATCCACCGCAAGGCTACTTCGCGCCGGGAGACGATCGCGCTGCACAGGCGCGCGCCGCGGCCGAAATCGCGACGCTCAAGGGCGAATTCGAAAAGCCAAAGTTCTTCGGCTACAAGGCGTCGATCTGCGCGCACAGCCGCTCGCACAAGGAAGGCTGCTCGCAATGTATCGACGTCTGCTCGACCGCCGCCATTCGCGCCGACGGCGACCATGTCGTCGTCGAGCCGCATCTTTGCATGGGTTGCGGCGCTTGCGCGACCGTCTGCCCGTCGGGTGCAATGTGGTACGCCTATCCCGACGTGCCGACCGAAGGTGCGCGCATTCGAACGCTGCTGGCAACCTATGCGAAAGCCGGTGGGCGTGACGCGTGCCTGCTGTTTCACGCCGAGGGCGATCGCAACGCGATTGCGCGACTCGCGCGGCGCGGGAAAGGATTGCCGGCGCGAGTTTTGCCGATCGAAGTGCACCACGTGGCGTCGATCGGTCTCGACCTTTGGCTTGCCGCGCTCGCGTGGGGCGCATCGTCGGTCGCTGTGCTGGCAGGCGCGACGATCGCTTCGCAATACCGCGATGCGCTCGCGTTCCAGATGCGGATCGGCGACGCGATCGCCACTGCGCTCGGCTATCAGGGCGAACACTTTCGCATCGTCGGCGACGCGGTGGAAACGCTGGAGAGTGAGCTGTGGCAGTGGCCCGCCGCGTTGGCGCCGCGCGTGGCCGCCACGTTTGCGGCCACTGCCGACAAGCGAACGACGCTGTCGCTCGCCATCGATCACATGGCGATGCATGCGCCGGTGCCGCAGCAAACGATTCCGCTGCCGGTCGGCGCACCTTTCGGCGCCATTGCGGTCAATCGTGACACCTGCACGATGTGCCTCGCCTGCGTGGGCGCGTGTCCCGAGGGTGCGATTCTCGACAACACCCTCGCACCGCAGCTCCGGTTCATCGAAGCGAAGTGCGTCCAATGCGGAATCTGCGCGAAAACGTGTCCGGAGAATGCAATTACGTTGATTCCGCAGCTCGACATCACGCCGATCGCCAAGTCGCCACGGATCCTCAATGAAGCGCAAATATTTCCATGCGTGCGCTGCGGCAAGCCGCTCGGCACGCAGAAGATGATCGATGCGATGCTCGGGCGTCTTGCCAACCACTCGATGTTCGCCGAGCCCGGCGCGCTCGATCGGCTCAGGATGTGCGCCGATTGCCGCGTCGTCGATCTGATCAAGGCGGAGCCGAGCGTTCACATCCGCGACGTTTAGGCGCCCTCGAATCAATGCGCGCTGCACCGCTTGCCTTTCGCAGGACGCTTGCTCCGGAGGACCAGGTACGGGCGGATCTGTATGCCGTGCTCGCCCGCCTCTATGCCGATACGCCCGATCGGCAGTTCCTTGAAGCGCTTGGAGCGTCCGAGCGGATGGCAATCGACGCCGACAATCTGCTCGCGCTGTCCTGGAACCGCCTCGCGGACGCGAGCGCCGCGATGGATCCCGAGGCGGCCGCGCAGGAGTACACGGACTTGTTCATCGGCGTAGGAAAATGCGAAGTCAACCTGCACGCGTCGCACTGGATTACCGGATTCATGATCGAAAAGCCGCTGGTCGAGCTTCGCAGCGACCTTGTAGCGCTCAAAATCAGCCGCCAAGCGGGCGCGACGATGCTCGAAGACCATCTTTCCGCACTTTGCGAGACGATGCGGATGCTCGTCGCCGGCGATGGCGAACGGCCGCCGGCTTCAGCGGAGCAACAGCGGAATTTCCTGCAAAAAAGACTGTTGTTCTGGGCATTCGATTGCTGCGCCGCAATAGGAAAAAGTTCGCTTGCCAACTATTACTGTCGAGTAGCAGAATTAACTACGCAGTTTCTGGCGCTCGAACGCGACTCGCTCGCCATCGACTGATAATGACAAATCTCGCTTGCATTGGTCTTTGGAGGTTCTCATGCGCAAACCATCGCAGCTCGCCGGCAAAACCGGCGACGCGTCTTCGTCTTCCGGTTCCGCGAACCTGAACCGTCGTCGTTTCCTGTTCGTGCTGGGAGCGACGAGCGCCGGAACAGCCGCGGCGCCTGCGCTGGCCGCTGCTTCTGAAGTTGCAGCAGCGACGAGCGATACCAAAGCGGCATCCGGTTATCGCGAGACCGAGCACGTGCGCGACTATTACGATTCCGCGCGGATCTGACTCGAAGGAACTAGCCATGATGCTCATCCGTAAAGCCGAGGGGTCGTCCCGCACTGCGCCGCCCAGCGTGACACTGCGACGCCTTTCGCTCGGCAGGATCGCGACGATGGATCGGCGCACGTTTTTGAAGCGCTCGGGCCTGGTCGCCGGTGTCGGTGGGTTTGCGAGCCAATTGCCGTACGGCACGATGACCAACAAGGCGGAGGCCGCGGACGATACGTCGAAGGTTGCCCGCGAAGTTCATCGCACCGTTTGCACGCACTGCTCGGTTGGCTGCTCGGTCGACGCCGTAGTCGAGAATGGTGTTTGGATTCGCCAGGAGCCCGTTTTCGATTCACCGTTGAATCTCGGTGCGCATTGCGCGAAAGGCGCGTCGGTGCGCGAGCACGGGCACGGCGAGCATCGCCTGAAGTCGCCGATGAAGCTCGTCGGCGGCAAGTGGCAGAAGATTTCCTGGGAACAGGCGATCAACGAAGTCGGCGACAAGCTGCTCGCGATCCGCAAGGATTCGACGCCCGACGCCGTGTTCTGGGTCGGATCGTCGAAACATTCGAACGAGCAGTCCTATCTGCTGCGCAAATTCGTGTCGTTCTTCGGCACGAACAATTGCGATCATCAGGCCCGCATTTGCCATTCGACGACCGTCGCCGGCGTAGCCAACACGTGGGGCTACGGCGCGATGACGAATTCGTACAACGACATGCAGAACAGCAAATGCGCGATGTACATCGGCAGCAATGCCGCCGAAGCGCATCCGGTGTCGTTGCTCCACATGCTGCATGCGAAGGAAACCGGCTGCAAGATGATCGTCGTCGATCCGCGCTTCACGCGCACGGCGGCGAAGGCCGACGACTACGTGCGGCTCCGCTCGGGCAGCGACGTCGCGTTCGTCTTCGGCATGCTCTATCACATTTTCAAGAACGGCTGGGAGGACAAGCAGTACCTCCACGACCGCGTCTACGGGATGGACAAGGTCAAAGAAGAGGTCATGGCGAAGTGGGCGCCTGACAAAGTCGAAGAAGTGACCGGCGTACCCGAAGCGGAAGTGCTGAAGGTCGCTACGCTGATGGCGAAGAACAAGCCATCGACCGTCGTCTGGTGCATGGGCCAAACCCAGCATACGATCGGCAACGCGATGGTGCGGGCGTCGTGCATCCTGCAATTGGCGCTCGGCAACGTCGGCGTGGCGGGGGGCGGCACGAACATTTTCCGCGGCCACGACAACGTCCAGGGCGCGACCGACGTCGGCCCGAATCCGGATTCACTGCCGGGCTACTACGGTCTCGCTGCGGGATCGTGGAAACACTTCGCCGGCGTTTGGGGTGTCGACTACGAGTGGATCAAGAAGCAGTACGCCGAAGGCATGATGGAGAAACCCGGCATTACGGTGTCACGCTGGATCGACGGCGTGCTGGAGAAGAACGAC
>DASXPO010000204.1:0-32575 GCA_036493535.1 Casimicrobiaceae bacterium | reverse complement strand
CCACACGCGCTCGACAAACTTCCCGCGCCCCAGCTCGTGTCGCGTTTTACCTTCGGCCTTCAGCTGCTGCTCGACGACGATCTGCGTCGCGATTCCCGCGTGGTCGGTGCCTGGCTGCCACAGCGTGTTGTCGCCGCGCATCCGGTGATAGCGAATCAGCACGTCCATCAGCGTGTGCTGAAACGCATGGCCCATGTGCAGCGTGCCCGTGACATTGGGCGGCGGCAATTGGATGCAATACGCGGATGCACCGGGTGCGTACGTCGGCTTGAAGTAGCCGCGCGACTCCCAGAGCGGATACCACTTCGCTTCGATGGCATGCGGCTCGAAACTTTTGGCGAGTTCCATCGACGGCGCGGCGGCTTGGCTCAAAAATCGTAAATTATATCGTTTCGAGCGTCGCTTCCGACTTGCGGCGGTCGACGCTGCGGCCGAGCGCGCGTGCGAGCGCATCGAGCTTGTCCATCAGCGTCGCGAACTCGTCGGGCGTGAGCGCCTGATCGGCGTCGCACCACGCTTCGGGCGGACAGGGATGAACTTCGATCAACAAAGCGTCGGCGCCCGCCGCAATTCCGGCACAGGACAACGCGGGCACCATCCACGCCTTGCCGCCCGCATGCGACGGATCGACGATGACCGGCAAGTGCGTTTCCTTTTTCAGCACCGCGACCGCGGTCACGTCGAGCACGTTCCGATAGGCCGTCTCGAACGTGCGGATGCCACGTTCGCACAGCATGATCTTGTGATTGCCGCCTGCAGCGATGTATTCGGCGGCCATCAGCCATTCGCTGATCGTCGCGCTCATGCCGCGCTTCAGAATCACGGGCACGTCGACGTGTCCGACTTCCTTCAACAAATCGAAATTCTGCATGTTGCGGGTGCCGATCTGAATGACGTCGACGCGATGCTCGAGAAACGCGTCGAGCATGCGGACATCCATCAGCTCCGTGACGATTGGCAGACGATGACGCGCGGCCGCGTTGCGAAGCATCGGCAGTCCCTCGACGCCCTTTCCCTGAAAAGCATACGGACTCGTGCGCGGTTTGAATGCACCGCCGCGCATCAGGCGCGCCCCAGCGGCCGCCACGCCGTCCGCCGCAGCATCCATCTGCGGCTGCGTTTCGACCGAGCACGGCCCGGCGATCACTTGTATGGCATTGCCCCCGATCGCTGCCCCGTTCACAGTGACGATCGTGCTCGCCTTGTGCCACTCGCGCGCGACGAGCTTGTACGGCTTCAGGATGTGCATCGACCGCTCCACGCCTGGCAGCGGATCGAACATCTCCGGATCGAGCTTGCGCTCGTCGCCGACCGCGCCGATCAGCGTGCGTTCGGTGCCGCGCGAGATGTGGACCTCGAGACCCGCGGCATGAATTCTCGCTTCGACCGCCGCGATCTCGGCATCGCCGGCGTCGGGTTCCATGACGATAATCATCGTTCGCTCCTTCGTTCATGCACCACAAAAAAATCGGGCGGCCTTGGTTGGGCCGCCCGCTTCGTTTTTGCCGCTGCTGCTTCGAATCTACGCTCGCGTGCGCCCCTCGGAATTTATCCGATAAAAATAGACGTACCCGAACGCGCTCGCGTGCCGCAACATTGGATCGATGGATTCACCCGCCATAAGCATGCGATGAGGATATCACGATTGCCGGCTCATCGCGAATTCGCGCGCCATTTCTCGATCTCGCGCTCGATCGCCTCGGCTACGTACGCACGCAGCAGTTGGCCGACGTGCTGATTGATCGCCGTGACAAGATCGGCGCTCGCCCGATCGACGATCGGCTGCAACCGCTGATTCAGCTGATCCTTGAGCCCGGTGTCGGTGAAGATGTCGATCCGTTGCAGCACCTGCATGCGAATGTCTTCGGCCAACGCATTCCATCGCGCGGAGTCGTCGATCGGCTCCGGCGCCGCTTCGACCGCCGGCGCTCCGACGAGTGCAGCCTGTACCGATGGATCCACCATGGTTTCGACGGGTGCGGCGACGGTCGCCGAAGCAATATCGACGGGCCCGTGACTTTCCACCTCCGTCACCGCCGGCTCGCGCGTCTCGGCTGTGGCGTCGAGTGACGTGTCGCCGGAGTTGCGCCATAGCGCCAACTCGTCGTCGAGCGATTGCGCCAGCGGAATCGACGGCGTGTCGAAATCCTCGATGGTTTCAGTGAGCATCGGGATGTCGTCGAGCGTGGTGGGCGCGCCGCGCATCTCGAACCCCGGCACGACACCACCCGGCGTCGGCACGCGGTCGGTCAGCGTCGGAATGCCGTCGCCGAGAAGCGCGGCGCGGTCGCGCTGCATCAGCGCTTCCGCCTGCTCGAGCAACTCGCGCGCGGTGGGCATCGGAGTCTCAGCCGCGCTCTTCGAGATTGTGCGTGCGCAACTCGTAGCCGCGCTCGCGGTAGAAGCGGAATCGCTCGCGTCCGGCCGTCACGTCCGTTTCCTCTTTTCCCACGATTTCAGCCAGGCGCTCGAAGCGGCTGAAGAAAGGAGGCGGCTCGGCGCTCAAATTGACGAGGACCGCGCAAGCCCCGTTGTGCTCGAGCGCTTCGTCGATCCAGATGGGCGTCTGCGGCGCGAGCGCGCTGTCCATTCGGCAATGCGGCAAAAACGAGAGCGCCGTTTGCAACCAGAGCAGGCGATCGAGCGCATCGCTCGTGGGTCGATCCGGGGTAAGTACCCGAACGCTGCCGTGTGCGGCATACGCCTTGGCGACGACCCGCGCCGCGACCGCGAGCCGATCGGCGACGTGCGTGTAGAAATCGATGGTCGTCATTGCGGCGCGGCGCCCTCCTGCGCCAGCAGCCACGTCGCAAGCAGCGGCACCGGGCGACCCGTCGCGCCCTTGTCCTTGCCTTCCTTCCACGCAATGCCCGCGATGTCGAGGTGTGCCCAATCGTATTTCTTGGCGAAGCGCGAGAGGAAGCATGCCGCGGTGATGCTGCCCCCCGCGCGTCCGGCGACGTTCGCAAAATCGGCGAAGTTGCTGTTCAAGCCCTCCTGATAGTCCTCCCACAGCGGGAGCTGCCAGGCGCGGTCGTAGGCATCGTCGCCGGCCGCGACGAGCGCGCGCGCGAGGGCGTCGTTGTTGCTAAACACGCCGCATGCAACGTGGCCCAATGCCACCACCATCGCGCCGGTCAACGTCGCGATGTCGACGACGGCTTCGGGCTCGTAGCGCTCCGCGTAGGTGAGTGCATCGGCCAGGATCAATCGCCCTTCGGCATCGGTGTTCAGGATCTCCACCGTTTGCCCCGACATGCTCTTTACGATGTCGCCCGGCTTGGTCGCGCGTCCCGACAGCAAGTTTTCGCAGGCGGGTATGAGTCCGACGACATTGAGCTTCGCCTTGAGCTCCGCGATCGTTCGAAAAACGCCGAGCACGGACGCCGCGCCGCACATGTCGAATTTCATCTGGTCCATGTCGGCGGCCGGCTTGATGGAAATCCCGCCGCTGTCGAACGTAATCCCTTTACCGACGAGGACGAAGGGACGCTGCTTCCGTACCGCCTGCTCGTATTCCATGATGATGAAACGCGGCGGCTGGTCGCTGCCGTTGGTGACCGACAGGAACGAACCCATGCCGAGATCCTCGAGCTCCTTGCGCTCGAGGGTTCTGACCTTGACGTCGGGGAATTCGCGGCCGAGCTCGAGAGCCCGGTCAGCCAGGTAAGTCGGCGTGCAGACGTTGCCGGGGAGGTTGCCCAGGTCGCGGGCAAAATCCATCCCGTGCGCGATCGACAGTCCGCGGGCCGTGGCGGCTTCGCCGGCGGAGAGATCGGAACGTTGCGGGACCGACAATGTGAGCTTGCGGAGCGGCCGCCGAACCTCCGCTGGCTCGCTCTTCATTTGCTCGAAGCGGTAAACGGCGTCCATCGCGACGATGACGGCGTGCTCGACCCGCCACGCAACTTCGCGGCGCTTGACCTTCTCTTCGGTCAGGTAGATGACCGCTTCATATGAGCCGGTCTCGTTCAGCAGCGTGACCGCCGAGCGGACCGCCGCTCGAAATTCCTTGTCGCGAAAATCGCGCTCTTTGCCGAGGCCGATCAGAAGAACGCGGTCCGCGAGGGTGCCGCGGACATTGTGCAGCAGCAGCGTCGAGCCGAGCTTCCCTTCCATGTCGCCGCGGCGGATGATCTCGCTCACGTAACCGTTCGACGCCCGATCGATCAGTTCGGCTGACAGCGACAGCTTGCGGTTATCGAAGACTCCGGCGACGACGCACGCGCTCCTCTGCTTCTCGGGACTGCCGCTTTTTATGGTAAATTCCATTGGAAATCCTCGTTGTCCCTCTTGTCGTTTCTTGCCTCTAAGCCAAGGTCCCGGCCATTATTGGCAAATCGCGGCAAAAAAGTCAAAAATTTCCCGTCGTCATGATTTTCAGGCGTAGCCTGGTCCGTGAGCTGACTGCAACAACGATCGGGTTGTTTCTGATCCTGCTGGCGATCCTCTTCACCAACCTGGTATTGCGGATCCTCGCACGCGCCGCCGGCGGCGCTGTCGCGCCCGAGGGCGTCCTGCCGCTGCTGGGCTTCGCGACGTTGTTTTATCTCAACATTCTGCTCTCGGTCGCCCTGTTTCTGACGGTGTTGCTGACGCTGTCGCGGTGGTATCGGGACAGCGAGATGATCGTCTGGTTTACCTCGGGTCAATCGCTGACCGCCTGTTTGCGGCCTATCCTCCTTTTTGCGGCGCCGTTCCTGGTCGCGATCGTCCTGCTGTCGCTCTATTTGTCCCCATGGGCGGAGCAGCGCAGGCTCGAATACGAGCGGCAACTCGAATCGCGCGATGAGATCGTTTTGATCACACCGGGGCTTTTTCGCGAGTTTCCGCGTGCCAACCTCGTCGCTTTCGTCGAATCGATCAATCCTTTCGACAGCACGATTCGAAACGTCTTCCTGCACTCGGTGGAGGCCGACGTCGACGCCACGACGGTCGCGGCCAGCGGCCATCTGGAGGAAGCGCCCAACGGCGATCGCTTCGTCGTTCTGCAAAACGGCCGGCGTTACGAAGGCAAGCCCGGCACGGCGGAATATCGCGTGATCGAGTTCGAAAAACTCGGGCGCCGAATCGAGCCCGCGGAGCTCCGCGCGCTGCCCGTATCGACCAAAGCGATGCCCACCGGCGTGCTGGCGTTCATCGATGGACGGGTCGAGCGCGCCGAGCTCTTCTGGCGCATCTCGGTGCCCGTATCGGCGCTGGTGCTCACGCTGATCGCAGTTCCGCTCGCCTATGTGAACCCACGCGTCGGTCGCTCGGCCAACCTCGTCGCCGCCGCGTTGCTCTACATGCTCTACAGCAACTGTCTCAACATCGTCCAGAGCCTGATCGCACAGGGCAAGCTGGATTTTTGGGTCGGGCTCGCGGTGCCCCACGCGATCGCCTTGCTGGTCGTCGTCGTCTTGTTTCGACAGCAGCTTTCGGTGACCGGTCTGTTCGCACGCGCGCGACGACCTCAGCCGGCAACGTAACGCTCGAATGCGCACGCTCAAGCGTTACATCGGCCGCGAGGTTTTGCTGGCGACGCTGCTGATCTTCGCGGCGCTGCTCATGCTGTTCGCCTTTTTTGATCTGATTCATGAATTGGGCGACGTCGGCCGGGGCGGCTACACGATGACAGCCGCGCTGCTCTACGTCGCGTTGCATCTGCCCGGGCGACTCTACGAGCTGTTCCCCGTTGCGGCGCTGATCGGAACGCTCTTCGCAATCGCGCAACTTGTGGCAAATTCCGAATACACGGTGATGCGTGCGTCGGGAATGTCACTCGTGCAACTCGGGTGGGCCGTGCTGCGCGTCGGGATTCCGCTTGCGGCCGCAACGTTTCTCGCCGGCGAATACGTCGCCCCCCCGGCCGAGCGACTCGCGCAAACGGTGCGCGCGTCTTCGCTCGGTGACACGTCGCGCATCATGTCGCAACAGTTCCAATCGGGATTCTGGTTCAAGGAGGATCTGACGTTTGTGAACATCCGCAACGTCCTGGCGAACATGACGCTGCTCGGCATCAGGATTTACGAGTTCGATCGCGATTTCCGCCTGATCGCGATACGCGTGGCCGAATCGGGGCGCTTCATCGGCGACGGCAAATGGGAGCTCGAGAACGTCAAGACGACCGAACTCGACGCGGACGGCACCAAAGTGTCGACGACAGCGTCGCTCGTCTGGCAGACCGTGCTGCGTCCGTCGATTCTGAACGTCTATCAAGTGGCGCCGGAACGACTCGACCTGAACGCGCTGTACGACAACATCCGCGTGCTAAACAGCAATGCGCAAAAGACGTCGCGATTCGAGATCGCGTTCTGGAACAAAGTCTTCTATCCGGCGGCGGTGCTCGTGATGATGATGCTGGCGCTGCCGTTCGCGCATTTTCAGCGCCGGCAAGGCGGCATCGGCTTTCGCATCTTCGCAGGGACGATGCTCGGATTGACGTTTTTCCTCCTCGGACGGCTGTTCTCGAATCTTGGCTTGCTGAACGATTGGCCGGCGCTCTTTTCCGCGGCGTTTCCGTTGGTCGTGTTCGTCACCGTCGCGGGCGGCATGCTGTGGTGGATCGAGCGGCGCTGAGTGCGGATTCGTGGACCGCATCCTGACGTCGTGGAACAAGCTGCGCCGGCCACGGCTCACCTTCGGCGTGCTCCTCGGCATCGCCGTCTACGCGCTGATGTTCTTTGCGACCGATGCCGATGGACGGATGCGCTTCATAGGCGCCTGGGATGCGGGTGCGACGTTCACGTTGATCGCAATGTTCTTCGGATTGCGCAACACACCGTCCGCGGCGATGAAGCAGCTTGCGGAACGCCAGGATGCCGGCAAGTGGGCGGTCCTCACGCTGGGCGCGCTCGCCGCGACCGCGAGCCTCATTGTCATCGCCGCCGAAATGCCGCTGGTCAAGGAAGCAGAGGGCCTGGAACAGGCGGTCCGCGTGGTCCTGATGATCTATACGATCGTACTCTCCTGGGCGTTCATGCAGACGATTTTCGCCGTCCATTACGCGCACGACTATTACATGGAAGTGGAGCTGCCCTTGTCGCCGCAAGCGGGGCCTGCGCAGCGGCTGATCTTCCCGGGAACGGATGCGCCGACCTATGGCGACTTTCTCTATCTCTCGTTCACGATCGGCATGACCTTTCAGGTCTCCGACGTGCAGATCGCGGATCCGGAGCTGCGGCGGCTCGTGGTGGTTCACGGAGTGTTGGCGTTCTTCTACTCGACCGGCATCCTCGCGTTGGCGATCAATCTGGTGGCGGGATTGATCTAAAAATGCGTCACAAGGGTCCGCGCTAGGGCCGGCAAAAAGGAAAAAGCCCCGCAACCCAAAGGCCGCGGGGCTTTGCAAGCACGAATGGCTATTGCGCTTCGCCTGGAACGACGTTCGCGTACTTGTGGCCGAGTGACCCTTTGGTCCCAAACGTAACCTTGCCGTCGACAAGCGCGAATAGCGTGTGATCCTTGCCGAGACCGACATTCACGCCCGGATGGATCTGCGTACCGCGCTGGCGGACGATGATGCCGCCGGCGCGAATCGCTTCGCCGCCGTAGACCTTGACGCCGAGGCGCTTGGCCTGCGAGTCGCGGCCGTTGCGCGAGCTGCCGCCTGCTTTTTTGTGTGCCATGATCGAATTCCTTGCCGCTAAGAAGCGATGCTATCGATGCGGAGCTCGGTGTAGCTTTGCCGATGCCCTTGATGCTTCTGATAGTGCTTGCGGCGACGCATCTTGAAGATTTTCACTTTTTCGCCCCGGCCTTGCGCGAGCACCGTTGCTTTCACCGCCGCGCCGGCGACCATCGGGCGACCGACGTTGACGTCATCGCCCTCGCCGATCATCAGCACCTGGTCGAGCGTCACTTCGGCGCCGATATCGGCGGCAATACGTTCGACTTTCAATTTTTCGCCGGGGGCAACCTTGTATTGCTTGCCACCGGTTTTGACGACCGCGTACATGACGAACTCCTGCAGGAAGTGGCCCGTGCCGTAAACTTCGGAGAGGCCCGCGAAAAGTGTTGAATTATATCGGCTTTTGGATCGGTCTGTCAAAACCTGCGTGCGCCGGTCTCGCGCCGGGCGCTGTTCGTCGGCGGCACGTCAAAGTCCGATAAAATTTGGTCTCCTCCGGCGACGGTAGCGGATGTTGTGCCTCGAGCAGGACCGCCCTCGCGCCACGGCCCCGCGAATCCAACCTTCTCATGCCCGCCCGTTTTCTGGATCCCGTTATCGGCGCCGACATGGCGCAAGTGGACGGCGTTCTTCGCAACGCCCTCGCGTCGGATGTTGCGCTGATCCGTCAAATCGCCGAATACATCATCGGCAGCGGCGGCAAGCGACTTCGTCCGGGACTCCTGCTGTTGGCCGCAGGCGCCTGCGGCTATCGCGGCCGCGATCACTACACGCTCGCGGCAGTCATCGAAATGATCCACACGGCGACGCTACTGCACGACGACGTCGTCGATGAATCGAAGCTGCGCCGCGGACATGCGACAGCCAACGCCGAATTCGGCAATGCCGCATCGGTGTTGGTCGGCGACTTCCTGTACTCGCGCGCGTTCCAGTTGATGGTCGGCGTCGACCGGATGCGGGTCCTCGCCATTCTTGCCGACGCGACCAACGTGATCGCCGAGGGTGAAGTGTTGCAATTGATGAATGCGGGTAACGTCACGCTCGACGAGCACGCGTATCTTCGCGTGATCGAGCGCAAGACGGCAAAGCTCTTCGAGGCCGCCGCGCAATTGGGCGCCGTGCTCGGCGGCGCCGATCCGGCACGCGAGGAAGCCTTCGGTCGCTACGGGATGCAACTTGGCACGGCATTCCAGATCATGGACGACGTGCTGGACTACTCGGGCGATGCGGAGTTGATCGGCAAGAGCCTCGGCGACGATCTCGCCGAAGGGAAAATGACGTTGCCGCTGATCCGCGCGCTTGCCGTCGGCAGCGCGCAGGAAATCGCCACCATTCGACACGCCATCGAGGGCGGCGGGCTGACCGATTTTGCGCCCGTCGTCGCGGCGCTCGAGCGCACCGGCGCACTTTCCTATGCCCGGAAACGCGCAGCCGTCGCAAGCCGCGCGGCGGCGCGATGCCTCGAAGGCCTGCCACCGTCGCCGTGCGGGGAGACTTTGCTACAATTGGCCGCTTTCGCGGTCGATCGGCGTTATTGATTCGGCGCGGAAAAAACACGCTGCAGGGCCTCGGGGTGTAGCTTAGCCTGGTAGAGCGCTACGTTCGGGACGTAGAGGCCGGAGGTTCAAATCCTCTCACCCCGACCACCCTCCCAAAGCCGACGCGCGGAACGCGCCGCATCGGCGGACGGTCGAACAGGAACCGCTCATAATCCTGCTCCGCCGCGGACCACCTTTTCGATGAAATCGTTCGGCCGCTCGTCACCCGGCCGCGCGCTCGGGCTGCGCTGCGTCGCGTTCCTCATCGCGATGAGCGGCGCGCTCGCGCTCGGGCCCGCGAATGCCGCACTCGCGCCGGACACCGACATCGATGTGCGCGCTTCCAAAGATGGCGAAATCGTCGTCGTCGACGTCGAGTTGAGCGTGACCGCGACGCCGGATGAGGTCTGGAACGTGCTGACCGACTACGATCACATGGCGAGCTTTGTCGCCAATCTGGAATCGAGCTCGATCATCGCGCGCACCGGCAACACGCTCGACGTCATGCAAAAAGGCACGGCGCATTACGGTCTCTTGTCGTTTCCATTTCAAAGCGTTCGCCGCGTCGTGCTGACGCCGCGGCGCGAGATTCATTCGAAGATCACGAGCGGCGAAATGACCGGGTCGGAAATCGTGACGCGGATCATCGGCGGAGGAACGACGACGCAGGTCTCCGTGCGAAGCCGCTATGTTCCGACCATTTGGATTCCGCCCATCATCGGCACGTCGGTGATCGCGTCGGAGACGCGCAAACAATGGTTCACCCTGCGCGAAGAGGTCCTGCGCCGGCGCGCGCAGTCCGATCAATCTGCGGCGGCACGTTGAAGCTCGGAGCCTATAATCGCCGCATGCGGCCGCCAATGGCCGTTTCAGGAGGGAATCCCATGTACTCGAAGCTTGCTGCTTGCGCGCTCGCGCTCACGAGTTGCGCGGCGCTTGCGCAGAGCGTTCCGGCCGGCTATCCCGCCGACTATGCGCAGACGATTGCCGCGGCGAACAAAGAGGGCAAGGTCGTCATCTACAGTGCGCTCGACACCAAGGCGGCGGGACCGCTGATCAAGGACTTCAGCGCGCTGTATCCGAACGTCAAGGTCGAGTACAACGACATGAATTCGACCGAAATGTATAACCGCTTCATCGCCGAAGCGGCGTCGGGGCAAGGTTCGGCCGACGTGATGTGGAGCTCGGCGATGGACCTGCAGGTCAAGCTGGTCGACGAAGGGCAAGCGATGACTTATGCGTCGCCGGAGGCTTCGAAGCTTCCCACATGGGCGGTTTACAAGAATCAAGCCTACGGCACGACGTACGAGCCTGCGGTGTTCATCTACAACAAGCGCTTGGTGAGCGGCGATGATATTCCGCAGGACCACGCGGCGTTCGCAAAAGTGATCAATACCAAGACCGACAAATTCAAAGGCAAGGTCACAACCTACGACATCGAGAAAAGCGGCGTCGGCTTCATGTTCGTCGTGCAGGACACGAAATATTTCTCCGGCATGAAGGATCTCGAAAAGGGATTCGGCGCGACCAGCTACAAGGTTTACTCGAGCACCGGCAACATGCTCGAAAAAGTTTCGTCCGGCGAGCACCTGCTGGGCTACAACGTGCTGGGCTCTTACGCCCTCGTACGCGCCAAAAAAGATCAGAACCTCGGTGTCGTCTTGCCGAAGGATTACACGCTGGTCCTTTCACGGGTGCTGTTCATCGGCAAGGCGGCCAAGAACCCGAACGCCGCGAAGCTGTGGACCGACTACATCCTTTCTCAACGCGGCCAGAAACTGATCGGCAGCGACGTCGAGCTGTTTTCGATTCGCAACGACGTCGACGCGGAATACACAGCCGCAAGCTTGAACAAGCAACTCGGCTCGAACGTGAAGCCGATACCGGTCAGCGCTGAGATCGTTGCTTATCTGGATCAGAAAAAACGGCTCGAGTTTCTGAGCAATTGGAAAGCGGCGGTCGCGGCGGGAACGAAGTAAATAGCGTAGTCTTCGGCGCGAGCGACGTTCGCGACGCCAGGAGGAGGCTTTGATGGCCGCCGTCGCGAATGCGCCTGCGCCGGTTGTCGGTAGATCCGCCGGGTCTGCGTTCGCCGCGCGCATTCCGCGCGCGCTGACGATCCTGATCACGGCGGCAGCGGTCCTCGCGCCGCTGTCGCTCATTTTCTATCAAAGCTTCTTATCAGCGCCGTTTTTCGATGCGCGCAAGACGCTCGGGCTCGAGGCCTACGAGTTCATTTTCGCCGATCCCGACTTCTGGCAGGCCCTCCTCAATTCGATTCTGATCGCCGCCGGCATGACGTTGATCGCCGTGCCGTTGGGCGGCGTGCTCGCGTTCGTGATGGAGCGCACCGATTTTCCCGGCAAGCGGTGGATCGAGCCCATGCTGCTCGTGCCGAGCTTCGTTTCGCCGATGGTGCTGTCGTTCGGTTACGTGGTCGCCGCGGGCCCGGTCGGTTTCTATTCGGTGTGGGCGACGGACGTTTTCGGCGGCATTCCTTGGGGCCTCTATTCGTTGCCGGCCATGGCCGTCATTGCCGGATTGACGCACGTCCCGAATGTCTACATCTACGCGTCGTCGGCGTTGAAGAGTCTCGGCTCGGACGTCGAAGAAGCCGCGCGCGTCGTTGGCGCATCGCCGTTTCGCGTCGCGGCAACGGTAAGTCTGCCGTTGATCATGCCGGCGCTTCTGTTCTCGGCCGTACTGGTCTTCTTTCTCGGCATTGAGCTCTTTGGATTGCCGCTGGTGCTGGGCGATCCCGAAGGCCATTTGGTACTGTCGACTTACCTCTACAAGCTCACGAACAAGCTCGGCACGCCCTCCTATCATTTGATGGCGGCGGTCGCGATCTGCATCGTCGCGATGACGATTCCACTGGTGCTGCTCCAGCGGAAGCTCCTTCAGAACGCGCGCAAATACGCGACGATCAAGGGCAAGGCCGGCCGCATTCGCGAGCTGCCGCTCGGAAAATGGAAGTGGGTCGCCGTGGCGCTGCTCGGCTTTTGGCTGTTCGTGAGCGTGATCGTGCCGATCTCCGGCATCGCGCTTCGCGCCTTTGTGACGAACTGGGGTTTCGGCGTGACGCTCGCGGAAGCATTCACGCTGGATAACTTCCGCGCGGTTTTCGACGAGCCCACGCACGTTCGCGCGATCTGGAACACGATCCTGATCGGCACGGTGGGCGGCGCCATCACCGTCGCCTGCTACACGGCGATCGGGTTCGCGACGCATCGCCGCAACGATGGCTGGTCGCGAATCGTCGACTATCTGGTGCTCGTGCCGCGCGCGGTGCCCGGGTTGTTGATCGGGCTCGCGTTCCTCTGGGTGTTCCTCTTCTTCCCGCCGTTGACGCCGATTCGGACGACGATCGTCTCGATGTGGATCGCCTACACCGTCGTGTGGCTTGCCTATGGGATGCGGCTCATCTCGTCGTCATTGATGCAGGTCAGTACCGAGCTCGAGGAAGCCGCGCGTACCGCCGGCGCGAGCCGCGGCAGAATTTCACGCGAGATCACGCTGCCGCTGATCCGGCACGGTCTCCTAGGCTCGTGGCTCCTCGTGTTCATGATTTTCGAGCGGGAATATTCGACCGGCGTCTATTTGCTCGCGCCCGGCACCGAGGTCATCGGCGCGCAATTGGTTTCACTGTGGCAAGGCGGCGCGATCGACGTCGTCGCCGCGCTGTCGCTCATCAACATCGTGCTGGTCTTCATCGGTCTCGCCTTCGCGCTGCGCTTCGGCGTGAAGCTGCGCGATTGAGCCGAAGCGAGGAATGTGAAATGGCCGAGCTTACCGTCGAGAATCTTCATCTCAAGTACGGCGACAACCCGATCCTCAAAGGCGTCGCGCTTACGTTGAATCGTGGCGAAGTCGTGTCGTTGCTGGGACCGTCAGGAAGCGGCAAGACGACACTCCTGCGCGCCGTCGCGGGTCTGGAAGTGCCGCACGAAGGTACGATTCGAATCGGCGAGAAGGCGGTGTTCGACGGGGGTTCCGGCCTCGACATTCCGGCGGAGGGCCGCAACCTCGGCCTTGTCTTCCAGTCGTATGCGCTGTGGCCGCACAAGACCGTCTACGACAACGTCGCCTATGGACTTCGGCTGCGCAAGATCAGCGGCAGCGACATCAAGAAGCGCGTCAGCGAGGCGCTCTCGCAGCTTTCGCTCGGTCATCTGGCGGAACGTTTTCCGCATCAGCTTTCGGGCGGACAGCAGCAGCGTGTCGCATTGGCGCGGGCGCTCGTCTACAACCCGCCGGTGATCCTGCTGGACGAGCCGCTGTCGAATCTCGATGCGAAGCTGCGCGAAGAAGCGCGCGCGTGGCTCCGCGAGCTGATCGTGCGCATGCAACTGTCGGCCCTTTGCGTCACGCATGATCAGAGCGAAGCGCTGGCGATGTCGGATCGGATTCTGCTGTTGAACGGCGGAAAGATCGAGCAACAAGGAACGCCCCAGCAGATGTATGGCGATCCCGCGACGCTCTTCACCGCGGACTTCATGGGCAGCAACAACCGGCTTGCGGGGCGCATCGTCGAAGTGAGCGACGGCTCGGCGCTGCTCGAGGGCGCGGGCTGGAAGCTCTGGGGCGCGGCCAAGGCGGGCGCGAGCCCGGGAACCGCCGGCGTTGGCATGATTCGCCTCGAGCGCATTCGCATCGCGGCGGGACCCGGCGATAATTGCATCGCCGCCGATTTGACGACCTCGATGTATCTGGGCGACAAATGGGAGCATTTGTTCGCGCTCGGCGAAGAGCGGTTGCGGGCGTATGGCGACCGCCCATTGACGAGCGGACGCCACTGGCTCGAAGTCCCGAAATCAGAGTTGTGGGTGTTCTAGCGCATCGCGGACGCCGGAGGGCAAGCTTTGTCCTTTCGGTGGAAATAATTCGCGCCAGTTGCTGTTTGTCATTCAGTTGACCCCGGACGTACGCCGCGGTCGACGGTGAGCGTAGGTCGTTGTCATAAGGAGGACCCGCCACGGAGCTCACGCTCGAATCACCAACATCCTAGGAAAGGAATGCACGATGATCACAGGTAGGAGGCTCATCACTCCGCTGGTCCTGTTGGCGGCGGCCGCCGTCGCAGCACCGGCATTGGCAGACCATTTCACCTTCCCGACCACGTTGTCGGGATACAACGAAACGCCCATGACCCTCAATTCAACGGGGAGCGGCCAATTCAAGGCGAAGGTCAGCAAGGACGAACAATCGATCGCCTACACGCTGACCTATCGTGACTTGGGCACGGCGGTGATCCAGGCGCACATCCACTTCGGCCGCCCGAGTCTCAACGGCGGCATTGTTCTGTTCCTGTGCAATACGAGCGGCAGCCCACCGGCAACCGTACCTGTCCCGCCGCAATGTCCGCAAGGCGGTGGAACGGTCAGCGGAACGCTGACGCAAGCCGATGTGATCGCGGTCGCCGGGCAAGGGATCGACGGGGGTGCGGCGGGCTTCGCCGAAATGATCAAGGCGATGCGCAACGGCGCCGCTTATGCGAACGTCCACACCGTGCAACGGCCCGGTGGCGAGATTCGCGGCCCCCTCGGCAAGACGAGCAACGACGACGAAGACGACGACGATTGAAACCTGAGGCGTCGATCAGCGGCGAGCCCGATTTCTGGCTCGCCGTTGTTGTTTTGGGTGTGCCGTCAAATCAGCGGCAGCTTGAGCCCCTTTGCCTTCGCGACTTCGATCGCCTTGTCGTAGCCGGCATCGGCGTGCCGCATGACGCCCGACGCCGGATCGTTCCACAGCACGCGAGCGATGCGCTTCGCCGCAGCGTCGCTGCCGTCGCACACGATGACGACGCCCGCATGCTGTGCATAGCCCATTCCGACGCCACCGCCGTGGTGAAACGAAACCCATGTCGCGCCGCCCGCCGTGTTCAGCAGCGCGTTCAAAATCGGCCAGTCCGATACGGCGTCGGAACCGTCGTGCATCGATTCGGTTTCCCGGTTGGGACTCGCAACCGAACCGGTATCGAGATGGTCGCGACCGATGACAATCGGCGCCTGAAGCTCGCCGCGAGCGACCATTTCGTTGAACGCCAGTCCGGCAAGATGACGCTCGCCGAGGCCCAGCCAGCAAATGCGTGCCGGCAGCCCCTGGAAGGCAATGCGCTCGCGCGCCATGTCGAGCCATCGGTGCAGCGGCGCATTCGCGGGAAACAGTTCCTTCACCTTGCGATCGGTCTTGTGAATGTCCTCGGGATTCCCCGACAGCGCCACCCAGCGAAACGGTCCTTTGCCCTCGCAAAACAATGGCCGGATATAGGCGGGAACAAAGCCCGGGAAAGCGAATGCGTTCTCGACGCCTTCGTCGCGCGCGACCTGACGAATATTGTTGCCGTAATCGAATGTCGGAATGCCCTGCCCGTGAAAGGCCAGCATCGCGTTCACGTGCGCGGTGATCGAGCGTTTCGCGGCGGCGGTCAGCGCCGCATGCTGCGAAGGATCGCGCTGTGCCCCTTGCCACTGCGCGACGCTCCAGCCGGCAGGAAGATAACCGTAAACCAGATCGTGCGCCGACGTCTGGTCGGTCACCATATCCGGACGGACGCCCCGTTCGACGAGTTGCGGCAGAATTTCCGCGGCGTTGCCGAGGAGGCCGATCGACACCGGCGTCCGGTTCGCACAGGCTTCACGAATTTGATCGAGCGCGTCGTCGAGATCCCGCGCCTGGCGATCGAGGTAACGCGTCCGCAGTCGCATCTCGATGCGCGAAGGCTGGCATTCGATCGCCAGCATCGAGGCACCCGCCATCGTCGCCGCTAGCGGCTGAGCGCCACCCATTCCGCCCAATCCGGCGGTGAGAATCCAGCGGTCGGCGAGTTGTCCGCCGTAGTGTTGCCGGCCCGCTTCGGCGAACGTCTCGTAAGTGCCCTGCACGATGCCCTGGCTGCCGATGTAGATCCAGGATCCGGCCGTCATCTGGCCGAACATCATCAGGCCTTGGCGATCGAGCTCGTTGAAGTGATCCCAAGTCGCCCATTTCGGCACGAGATTCGAGTTCGCGATCAACACGCGCGGCGCATCGTCGTGCGTCTTGAACACGCCGACGGGCTTACCCGATTGAATCAACAGTGATTCATCGTGATCGAGCGCCTGCAACGCCGCGACGATCGCATCGAAGCATTCCCAGTTGCGCGCCGCGCGACCGGTTCCGCCGTAGACGACCAGCTCCCGCGGATTCTCGGCGACATCCGGATCGAGATTGTTCATCAACATCCGCAGCGGCGCTTCGGTGAGCCACGATTTAGCCGACAACGCCGTGCCGCGCGGCGCGCGAATCACGCGATCCGCGCTGCGAGTCCACTGTCGTTGCACGCGTTGCAGCATGTCGCCCCCTTTCGCAATGATTCTCCTTCGAGCATTGCGCACCGCCTCTTCGCGCCATTCTACGACGGACGCTGTCGTCGACTTGCGCGTTAAACTTCGTCCGCAAATCATGGCCACAGACACTCCGCAGCTCGCGCTCACCTACCTCAACGGGCCCGACGTCGCCGCGCTTGCGTTGACCGATGACGAAATCCTGAACGCGGTGGAGGACGGCCTCCGCGCCCAAGGCGAAGGAAGAACGGTGATCGAGCCGCGGATGCATCTGATTCCCGGCCGCGACGACCAAGGGCGCGAGATCCGCGGCCACTTCAACGTGCTCCGCGGTTATCTCGCTCCGCTCAAGCTCGCCGGCGTGAAAATCGTCAGCGACTACGTCGGCAACTACCTCCGCGGATTGCCCTCTGAAATGGGCCTGCTCAACTTGTTCGATCCGGAAACCGGCCGGCCGATCGCGATCATCGATGCCGCGGGCTTGACCGATATGCGAACCGGTGCCGTCACCGCGATCGGCGCGAAGCACCTCGCCCGAAAGACGAGCCGCATGTTGGGCCACGTCGGCGCTCGAGGGACTGCCTACTGGAACGTCCGGCTTCTCGACCGTCTGTTCGACTTCGCGGAGATTCGCGTGCACTCGCGCCGCCCCGAATCGCGCGCGCGCTTCGCCACGCGGTTGTCCGAAGACCTTGGTAAGCGTGTGATTGCCGTCGACGATTGGCACGCGTGTGTCGCCGATGCCGACATCGTCGTCGAAGCGTCGCGGCTCGAGCGTCCGGCGCCTCTGCTGCGCACCGAATGGATCAAGCGATCCGCCTTCGTCGTGCCCTACGGAACGATGAGCGCCGTCGAGCTTTCGCTCACCGACATCATGGACAAGCTCGTCGTCGACGATTGGGGACAATGCAAGACCGGCCAGTTCGGCGCATTGCGGGCCCACGTCGAAGCGGGGAAATTGACTGAAGCAACGCTTCACGCCGAGCTCGGAGAGATCGTCGCCGGCAAGAAAGCAGGGCGTGAGCGCGACGACGAAACGATTCTGCTGTGGCACCGCGGCCTGTCGCTGTCCGATATTGCGCTCGGCGCTGCGATGCTCGAAAAGGCCGCGCGCCTGGGCATCGGCCAGACGCTGCGCTATCTCTAAAGTCGCCGATGATCGCCAACGCACGGATGTACGCGATCAACGACGCCGTCGCGACGGCGTGGCGGCGGTTGTTCGAGTGGATTGCCCGCGAGGCCGACGTGCCGCTCGACGCGGTCGCTCATGCGGCACCGCTTCCGCTTGCCGATCTTTGGCTGCGTCCGGATCTCGGCTGCGCGCTGATGTGCGGCTTTCCATGGGCGAGCTGGTCCAAATCGATCGAGCGCCCGACGCCGCTCGTCGTACCGATTCCTTCGCCGCCGGCTTTCGGCGGAAAGCCGGTCTATTGGACCGACATCATCGTGCGTGCCGACAGCCGGCTCGAATCGGTGGCCGATCTCGATGGCGTGCGGTTTGCCTTCACCGTCGAAGATTCGCAAAGCGGCTATCAGGCCCCGCGGCGTTTTTTCGCCGAGCATGCGCACGGCGGACGGTTCTTCGCAGCGACTGTCGGACCGCTGAATACGCCGCGACGCGTCGTCGAGGCGGTGATTGCGAACGAAGCCGACGCCGGTCCGATGGATGCGTGGTGGCATGCGCTGCTTCATCGACATGAACCCGCGCTTGCCGCGGAGCTTCGGACGGTGGCAACGACGCGACCGACGCCAATACCGCTCGTCGTGTGCGGCACCGGCATCGAAGACGCAGTGCGCCAACGATTGGTGGCGGCGTTCGAGCGGGTCGAGCGCGTCCCCGAGCTCGCGGAAATCCGAGATTCGCTGCTGCTCGCGCGTTTTGCGCTTCCAAAAACAATGGATTACGAATCGTTGGCGCAAGAAGCTCGCGCCGCCGACGCTCTCGGCTATCATCGACTGCAATGATCTTCCGACGAGCCTCCATGCCGCCATCTTCGCCAGCCTTTCGGGCCTTCCTGCTTGCGAGCGTCGTACTGCTCGGCAGCGGCATCGCTTGTTCCGCCGCGGCCCAGTCGGCGTATCCGTCGAAATCCGTTCGCATCGTCGTCCCGTTTCCCCCCGGTGGTCCGGCCGATTCGCTCGCCCGGATCGTCGGCGACAAGCTCAGCCAGTCGCTGGGCCAACCGTTCGTCATCGACAACAAGCCCGGCGCAGGCGGCAACATCGGGATGGAGCAAGGCGCTAAAGCCGCGCCCGATGGGTATACGTTGACGCTCGCCCCGGCCGGCAACCTGACCATTGCACCGTCGCTGTATTCGAAGCTGCCCTACGATCCGGCGAAGGATTACGTTCCGATCAGCGTGCTCGCGACGGTACCGAACATTCTGATCACGGCGACTACCGTCCCCGCGAGAACGCTGCGCGATCTGATCACGCTCGCCAAGGCCCGGCCCGGGACGCTCAACTTCGCGTCACCCGGCAATGGCAGCGGCGCGCATTTGGCGGGCGAGCTCTTCAAAAGCATGGCGGGAATCGACATCGTCCACGTGCCGTTCAACGGCGTGGGCCCGGCGATGAACGCGATCCTCGCCGGCGACGTGCAGCTCTTCTTCGCCCAAAGCTCGGCGGCGCTGCCGTACATCAAGACCGGCAAAGTGACCGCGCTCGGCGTGGCCAGCGCAAAACGGATCGCCTCCGCACCCGAATTGCCGACGATGGCGGAGGCAGGACTTCCGGATTTCGAAGTGACATCGTGGTATGCGCTGGTCGCGCCGGCCGGCACGCCGGCCGCAATCGTCGAACGGCTGAACGCGGAGACGGTAAAAGCGCTCGCCAGCGCGGACGTTCGCGATCGACTTGCGACGCTCGGCGTCGAGCCGGTCGGCAATTCGCCGTCGGAATTCGCGGCGATGCAGAAGAACGAGACGACACGATGGGCGAAGCTCGCCAAAGAAGCGAACCTGCGCCTCGATTGACGCAAAAAGGTCGTCGCACGCCGCTTGTCACTCGTATTCCATCGGCATAGACTGCCGAAAGGATTCAAGAGTCGCGCACTCGCAACTTTGCGCGCGATCGATTCGGATCCAAAACCCGCTGAGCTCATATCGACGGGCGACTCGTGCTCTGCACCCTCAAAAGAACAATCGCTCAAGGAGGCAGCTCATGAACCGGAAATCCCGCGCCGCGGCTGCGACAGTGGCGACGGCAATCACTGCGATTACATTCGGCGCATGCGCAGCCGACATCGACTCGCAACGCCTGAACGACGCCGACAAGAACCCGTCGTCAAGAAAACGCCGATCCTCGAACCGATGGCGCAGTTGAACATCGGCTCGAATTTCACCGTCAACAAGACGACGCCCGACGGCGGCATGGCGCGCGGCCATGTCAGCGGACGCGATCCGATCACCGGCGCGGTCAAATGGCAGGTTGAATATCCGCAGCCGCCGCTCGCGAGCCTGCTTTCGACGAAGGGCAACCTGGTCTTCGTACCCGATGCGCGTGGCTACCTGCATGCGCTCGATGCGCGGACCGGCAAGGAACTGTGGTCGCACAACGACGGTCAGGGGCATAACGGCGGCATCATCAGCTACATGGCAAAGGGCAAGCAGTACGTCGCGGTTGCGACGGGGTGGGGAGGGCTCGCCGGCGACGATTACAAAACTCTGTATGGCGAGTCATTCGTCAGCATGCCGACCGATCAGGGAGCGCTTGTCGTGTTTGGTCTTTGAACAAGGCCGCGTTCGTTCGGCTCGGCACGGGGCGGGGACAAAGCGTCTCCGCCCGTTTTTTTGGCATTGAACTTCGTCGCCCGGCAATTGCGATGCGCCATGGAATTGCGCTGGCATCGTTCCTCGCGTTGCTGATCGTTTCATGCGCGATGGCCGGCGAGATGAACGGGCCGATGTCCAAGCGCATCCTGAATCGCGCCTCCGTTATGTGCACGCCTACGACAGCGAGCTGGACCTCGCGGAGCGTTGCCGCCGGTTTGCGCAGGACCGATGAAGCCATGATCGACGCGATCAACGCGGCGCTCGATCGAATGATCGCGAGCGGAACGCTGGCGCAATTCTATGCGAAGTACGGCGTCGACTATCGACAGCCGTGACCCACAATTTGACGCTTCGATTCGCACCATTCAGAATCGAGCGGCTTTCAATCCGTCATCAGACTTCGGGGAGATCACCATGAAAATCAGCCGCATATTGGCGGCCGCGGCGCTCGTCATCGGCGCTCTGGTCGCCTCGGCTTCGTCAGCCCAAGTGGTGCGCGTGGGATCGAAAAACTTCACCGAGCAATTCGTGCTCGCGGAGATTTACGCGCAAGCGCTCGAGGCGGCCGGGATCAAGGTCGAGAAAAAGCTGAATCTTGGCGGCACGCTGATCGCACACAAGGCGCTCGAAGAAAAGGAGATCGACCTGTATCCGGAATACACGGGCACGATCCTCCTCGCGGTGCTCAAACAGGAAACGATGACCGATCCGAAGGCGGTGTATGACAAGGTAAAAGAGGCCTACGCCGGCAAGGGTTTGGTGCTATTGAACCAGGCGCCCGTCAACAACACGTATGTGCTTGTCGTCCGACCGGATACCGCGCAGAAGTACCAGCTGCAAACGCTCTCCGATCTCGCGCGCGTCTCCAAAGAATTGAAGCTCGGCGCCGGCCCCGAGTTTCGCGATCGCAAGGACGGCATCCCGGGGCTGAAAGCGAAGTACGCCATGGATTTCAAGGAGGACCTGCAACTCGCGATCGGGCTCCGCTACCAGGCGCTCAAGAATGATCAGATCCAGATCGTCAACGGTTATGCGACCGATGGGATGATCAGCGCGATGAAGCTCACGCGGCTCAAGGACGACAAGAACCTGTGGCCACCCTACTTCGTCGTTCCGGTCGTGCGCAAGGAAACGCTCGATGCGAACCCCAAAGTCGCCGAGATCTTGAACAAAGTCAGCGGGATGCTCGACGAAGCGACGGTCGCCGACATGAACTATAAAGTCGACGGCGAAAAAATGGAGCCCAAGGACGTCGCACGCGATTTCGTGAAAACCAAAGGCATCGTGAAGTGACGACCCCCACGCTCACAAAAGTGCGCGTTCGCTGCACCCGAGGGGGGCGTGGTGTGGCAACTGCCTACGACGTGGCTTCGGGCGGCCCCGCGCCGCGCCGTACGACCTCGGGGCGGCCCTTCGGCGCGAATGACCGGCGATGACAGTCCGCGTCGGAGATCGACCGCTCGCGATCGCGGATCTCGTCCGCGTGGCGCGCGGCGACGAAGCCGTCGACTTGACGACGAGTGCGCGTGAGCGTGTTGCGGCGGCGCGCGCCATTGTCGAGCGTCTGGCCGCGAGCTCCGAACCCATCTACGGATTGAACTCCGCGCTGGGCGCGAATACGGGCGCCCCCCTCGCGGCCGACGATCTCGCCGAATATCAATTGCGCGCGATCCGCGCACGCGCCGTCGCGGTCGGGAAACCGTACGACCGCGAATCCGTTCGTGCGATTCTGCTTGCGCGCATTGCCGGCATGGCGCAGGGCGGTTCCGGCGTGTCGCCTGTCGTGCTCGATGGACTGTGCGAGCTGCTGAATCGCGACGTAATCCCGGTCGTGCCGCGCATCGGCTCGATTTCCGTTGCCGATTTGCCGCAGCTCGCACATCTCGCATTGGTGCTGGTCGGCGAAGGCGATGCTGACTATCGCGGCGAGCGGTTGAAAGGTTGCGACGCGCTTCTCCGCGCAGGACTATCCCCCGTGAGCCTCGGCGCGAAGGACGGTGTCGCGTTGATCAGCGCCAACGCGGCGACGATCGGTCGCGCGGCGCTCGTCGTGTTCGATGCGTTGGCTGTGCACGATGCCTGGCTCATGGCGATCGCGTTGTCGTTCGAGGCGTTTCGCGCCAATCTTTCGATACTCGACGCGCGCGTTCTGGAAGCGCGGCCCGCACGAGGGCAGATCGAAGTCGGTGCAGCGCTTCGCGCGCTGCTCGAAGGCAGCGCGCTCCTCGAAAGGGGCGCCGCCCGGCGCGTTCAGGATCCGTTGTCGCTGCGCGTGGTGCCGCAAGTTCACGGCGCCTTGCATTGGATGCTCGGCGAGACCCGCGAGCAAGTCGAGATCGAGCTCGACAGCGCGGCCGAAAGTCCGCTGGTCATCGACGATGACGCCATGCGATCGAACGGCAATTTTCACGTGCCGGCACTGGCGACGGCGATCGACGCCGCGGCGCTCGCCTTCGCGCAGACGTCGAGCCTCGCGGTCGAGCGGTCGATCAAGTTCATGTCGCCCGATTTCACGGATCTGCCGCTGCAGTTGACGCGCCATGGCCCGGCGCATTCGGGTTTTGCGACCGTCCAAAAAACATTGACCGCGCTGTGGGGTGAAGTACGCCGATTGGCGAATCCGGCGTCGCTCGACTACATGCCGGTCTCGGCGGGAATCGAAGACCACGCGACGCAGGCGCTTGCCGCCGTCGAGAAGCTCGCGACGCTCGTCGATCGAGTCCGTTATCTGGTCGCGATCGAATTGGTGATCGCGGCGCAGGCGCTCGACTTGCGCGGCGTTGCCGTGGCGTCGCTCGGAAGCGGGCCGCAACGCGCCTACGCGCGAGTGCGTGAGGCCGTGCCGATGCTCGATGGCGATCGTCCGCTCGGCCCCGACTTCGATCGAGTGGAAGCATTGGTTCGCGACGGCGTTTTCGGGCGCGACTGACGCGCCGATCGAAGATGCAGTGGTTTCTGCGCAACTGGGATCAGGTCGCGATTGCGCTCTGGGAACATGTGGCGATTTCGCTGACGGCGCTGTCGATCGCTTTCGTGCTGTCGCTCGCCATCGGAATCGTCGCGGCGCGCCGGCCGCGCGTCTATGCCGCGGCGCTTGGCATCTCGGGATTTCTCTACACGATTCCGACGCTCGCGTTCCTGGCGCTGTTGATTCCGATCGTCGGCTTGGGACGCACCAACGCGATCATCGCAATGGTGGCGTTTTCGTTGCTGATTCTGGTGCGCAACATCACGACGGGCATTCGCACGGTTCCCGCCGACGTCGTCGATTCCGCGCGCGGCATGGGCATGAGCCCGCTGCAGATTCTCGCCCGCGTCGAGCTGCCGCTTGCTTCGCCGGTGATCGTCGCGGGGTTGCGCGTCGCCGCAGTGACGGTGATCAGCGTGACGGTCGTAGCCGCCTACATCAACGCGGGCGGCTTGGGCACGCTGATCTTCAACGGCATCGCCGGCGATCATGCGCCCAAGATCTGGGCCGGCGCGCTGACCGTGTGTGCGCTGGCGATTGCGGTCGACTTCTCGCTCGCGGCGATCGAACGTCGGCTGCGCCGTACGCACACCGGCTGATTGGCAACGACTCCGATGCTGGCCGACGCCTGGCACTACGTTCTCGCCCATCCGACCCAGTTCGGGACGGCGCTCGGCATTCATGTCGCGCTATCGGCCTGCGCGCTCGCGATCGCGGCGCTCATCGCCGTCCCACTTGGCCTCGTCGTCGCGCGGCGCGCCGGATGGGCGCTCGCGGCAATCAACGCGGCGAACGTGGGCCGCACGCTGCCATCGCTCGCCGTGCTCGCGCTCGCGATGCCCATCCTCGGGACCGGTTTCGCGCCCTCGCTCACTGCGCTCACGCTGCTTGCTTTGCCGCCGATTCTGACCAATACGATCGCGGGCATCATCGGCGTCGATCGCGACGTCGTCGATGCGGCGCGAGGGATGGGGATGACCGCGCGCGAGATCCTGCGTCGCGTCGAAATGCCGCTCGCGACACCGATCGTGTTCGCCGGTCTGCGAACGTCCGCCGTGCAAGTCGTCTCGGGCGCGGTACTCGCCGCGTTCATCGGCGGCGGTGGTCTCGGCGATTTCATCACCGCGGGCATCGCAATGATGGCGGTGCCCCAGCTTCTGGTCGGCGCCATTCCGGTCACGCTGTTGTCGCTCGGTGCCGATTATCTGTTCGGCACGCTCGAGCGCCGGCTGACACCTCGTGGGTTGCGGGCCGCGTGATCTCGATCACCGGACTCTCGAAACGCTTCGCCGACACGGCGGCAGCGGCCGTCGACGCGTTGTCGCTCGAAATCGGCGCCGGGGAAATCTGCGTATTGATCGGTCCATCCGGATGCGGCAAGACGACGACCATGCGGATGATCAACCGGATGATCGAGCCGGACGCCGGATCGATCGTGGTCGGCGGCCGCGACGTCACGCGCATCGATCCAATCGAGCTGCGGCGGTCGATCGGCTATGTGATCCAGCAGGTCGGGTTGTTTCCGCATATGACGATCGCCGAGAACATCGCGACGGTTCCGCGGTTGCTCGGCTGGGACCGCGCCCGCATCGCGAAGCGCGTCGACGACCTGCTGACGCGTGTCCATATGGATCCAGCGCGCGATCGCGATCGTTTCCCGCGTGAATTGTCGGGGGGTCAGAAGCAACGGATCGGCGTCGCGCGCGCGCTCGCGGCCGACCCGCCGGTGATGCTGATGGACGAGCCGTTCGGCGCGCTCGATCCCATCACGCGCGCGAGCCTGCAGGACGAATTTCTGCGCATCCTGCGTGAGCTCGACAAGACAATCGTATTCGTCACGCACGATATCGACGAGGCGATCCGGATGGGAACCCGCATCGCGATCATGCGCGCCGGTCGATTGATTCAGTACGACACGCCCCAGGCGATTCTGGCGCGACCTGCCGACGCCTTCGTCGAAGCATTCGTCGGTTCCGACCGCGCGCTCAAACGCCTGTCGCTGCTGGTGGTGTCGGACCACGCGACGCAAAACGCAGCAGCCGCCGGCGCGCCACGCGTAGCGCAAAGCCTCAATCTTCGCGACGCATTGTCGACACTGTTATCGGCCGACGCGGATGTCGCTACCGTCGTTGACGCCAGCGGAGAAATTCGTGGCACGCTGACCCTCGATGCGATCCGCGCGGCTTTCGATCTCACAGCGGAAGAACGTCGATGAACGGCAGAAAGTCGCCGCATTCGACGCGCGCACGCGTCGCGGCCAAATCAGGCGCGAACATCCGATCGCGATCCCAGAACGGAACGACCTCGCGCACGAGCTCGCGCGCTCTCCGCAGGCGGTCCGAGGTCTGCAGCGGATGGCGAAAATCGACGCCTTGCGCGGCCGCCAGCAGCTCGATCGCCGCGATGCCCGCGATGTTGGCGACCATCGGTGCAAGGCGGCGCGCTGCGTTCGTGGCCATGCTGACGTGATCCTCCTGATTCGCCGAAGTCGGCAGCGAATCGACCGAATGCGGATGCGCGAGCGCCTTGTTCTCCGAGGCGAGCGCGGCAGCCGTCACGTGGGCGATCATGAACCCCGAGTTGACACCGCCCTCCTTCACCAGAAACGGCGGCAAGCCGGAAAGATTCGCGTCCATCATGAGCGCGATGCGCCGTTCCGACAATGCGCCGATCTCCGCGATCGCAAGCGCCAGATTGTCGGCGGCGAACGCGACGGGCTCCGCATGAAAATTGCCGCCGGACAGCACCGCGATGCGGTCATCGTCGTCGAAAAAGATCAGAGGATTGTCGGACACCGCGTTCGCTTCAACCGACAACGCAGCCGCAGCGTGGCGCATTTGGTCGAGACACGCGCCCATCACTTGCGGCTGACAACGGAGGCTGTAGGGATCTTGGACGCGCGGGCAATCGACATGCGATGCGCGAATCGCGCTACCGGCCAAGAGGTCGCGATAGACGCGGGCGGCGTCGATCTGACCGCGATGACCACGCACCGCGTGAATACGTGCGTCGAACGGCGTGTCGCTGCCAAGACACGCATCGACGGTCAGAGCCCCTGCGCAGAACGTCGCCGCCAGCGCGCGTTCAGCCGCGAACAGCGCGGCCAGCGCGATCGCCGTCGACACCTGCGTACCGTTCAGTAACGCGAGGCCTTCCTTCGGCGCAAGCGTAATCGGTGCGAGTCCCGCCTCGCTGAGCGCCGTTCCGGCGTCCACGACGCGCCCGGCGATCCGGGCGGATCCCTCGCCGATCAGCAATGCCGATAGATGCGCAAGCGGGGTGAGATCGCCGGATGCGCCGACCGATCCTTGTGCCGGAATGCACGGCATGACACCGGCGTTCAAGAGCCGGACGAGGGCTTCGATCACCTCGAAGCGAATACCCGAGTGACCGCGCGCGAGCGCCGCGATTTTTTGTGCGAGGACCAGGCGCACGACCGCATCGTCCAATAACGGCCCGGTCCCCGCGGCATGCGACAAAACCAGTGCGCGCTGGAGCTCCGCGAGCTTGGATCCCTCGATGCGGGTCCGAGCGAGCGATCCGAACCCGGTGTTCACGCCGTAAATGACGCGATCCTCGGCCAGCACGCGGACAATCGCCCCCGCCGCGGCGTCGACGCGGGCGCGCGCATCGGCCGCCACGTCGACGGCGGCCGGCGCCCGCCAAAGCGACCGCAGCTCTGCGAGCGTGAGACGACCCGGTTCGAGCAGGATGGCGTTCAAAGGGAACGCTGCAGGTTAGGAATGTGCATGTTATCCGACGGCGCTTTTCACGGGCGGTGCGAACAACGGACCGAGCAAACGCATCAGCGTAAAAGGAACATGCGCGCCAAGCGCGCGATCGTGCTATGTTTGCCCCCGCTCGGGCGAGGTTCGATCCAGCGTAACAAATTATTGCGCCGTCGCGGCGCAATCGGGTCGAAGCCGACGCGACCGCGAGCCATGCGCCGTCCAATGTTTCGCGATCATAACCATCCGAACATGAATCCCCTGCGCATCGCGCGATCCGTTTTCGCTCGGCTGGCCGTGCTCGCTCTGATGCTGCTGCCTTTGCTGTTGACCGGCTGCAATGTGAAAAGCGGCGGGTTCATCATTACCGAGCCGGTCCATATTCGCGTGTTCAATGCGCTGGTCGACGGCGGACAGGTGACGGTGACCGTCGGAGACACCACCGTCGCGGCGGGACTGCCGTTCGAAGGAATAACGAGCTATCAGGACACTGACTCGGGCAACCAGGAAATCAAAGTCATCGTCGGAAACGGCTCGACGCTCGTCGATACGACCAATTTGCTGCTTGACGATGCGAAGTACACGTACGCAGTTTACGGAACATCGGCCGCACCGACCGTACAGCTCTTGCAGGATGCGGCCGCAACGCCAAACGGCGGCGAGTTCGCATTGGTCGTACCCAACGGCGCCTTCGGCTCGAATGGGCTCGACTTCTACGTGACGGCGCCGGGTGCGTCGCTCGAAAACATGTCGCCCAACCTGAGCAACATTCCGTACTCGTCGACGACGAACTTCGCAACGTTCGCGGCGGGCTCATATCAGGTGCGCGCAACGCTGCCGAACAGCAAGCAGGTGATCTACGACGCCGGCGCGGTCACGTTCAACGAGCGCACCGTTTATTACTTTTTCTTCTACACGAAGGGCAGCGGCACGCTCGTCAACGCGGCGTTGCTCGCCCAGGACACTGCGGGCAGCGGCACGCTCCTCAATAGCAAGCTGGCGCAGTTCAAGGTGGTCCATGCCGCGCCGGGCACCGATCCGATCAACGCGCAATACGACGGCAATCCTGCATTCGCCGGAGTTCCTTACGCGAATGCATCGAGCTACGCGCAACTGCCGACTGGCACGCACACGGTCACCGTCGAGACGACGACAGCGCCAGGCGCATTGATTGCAAGCCTGCAGCGGTCGTTCGACGCCGCCACCGACACGTCGGTCGTCGTGACGGGGTTGCCCGGTGCTCAGACGGCCTTTGCGTTGTCGGACAACAATTTGCCCGGGACGGTGGGTACCGCGCGCGTTCGCTTCGTCAACGCGGCACCGAATCTCGGTCCCGTCGACGTACTCGTGAACTTCGCGCGCAAGGTCGCGTCGCTTTCGACCAATGCGGGCTCCGCATACATCGAATTTCCCGAAGATACCTACACGATCGACTTCACCGTACCCGGAACGGCGACGTCGTTGTTGACGCTGCCGGGCGTGTCGCTCACGGCCGCGCGCACTTATACGCTCTACCTCGTCGGCACATCGGGGCAACTTACCGGCTTGCTGACCCGAGACGACTGACGCGACATGTGCGACGTTACATTTAGAGACAATCGACGTCCGGACAGCGTCCCCGGTTTGAGAAAATGATGTTCCCGCATCCCGCCTATTCGGAGCTCCGATGACGATACGTCGCGCCTTCTACATCCTTGCCGCGTGCCTGCTTGCAGTGACCGTCGCCGGATGCGGCAAAAGCAGCAACAGTTCCGGATCGGCTCAGATTCGATTCTTCAACGGGTTGGTCGACGCCGGCCCGATCAACGTCGCCGTCGGATCGAAAACGCCGGTGTCGGGACTTCCGTTCGAAGGACAGACGCTCTACCAGGGCGTCGACTCCGGGAACCAGGAATTCAAGGTCGGCATCACCGGCGGAACGTCGACGATCATCGATACGACGTTGAGCCTTAGCAGCAGCAATTACACGTACATCGTCTACGGCACGTCGTCCGCGCCCACGGCGCAGCTTCTTTCGGATTCGATCACCGATCCCGCGAGCGGGCTGTTTCAGATTCGTGTGACCAACGTCGCCTTCGGCAGCAGTGGGGTCGACGTTTACATCACGACGCCCGGCGCATCGCTCGACACGGCGTCGCCGAACATCAGCAACATCACCTACGGCGCCTCGTCCGCCTTTACGCAATTGACACCCGGATCGTTGCAGCTCCGTCTGACGCTCCACAACAGCAAACAGGTGATCTACGACGCCGGCACCGTCACGTTCGGCGATCGCGTGTCCTACGGGCTCGTCGTGTATACGAAGGGCAGCAGCGCGCTGGTGAACGCGACGCTGTTCACGATGGATAGCGCCGGGAACGGAACATTGATCAACAGCAAGATCGCACAGTTCAAAGTCGTGCATGCGGCGCCGGGGACCGCCGCGATCAACGCGTTCGTCGACGGCACCGTGGCGTTCGCCAACATTCCGTACCAGAATGCGTCGAGTTATGAGACGCTCCCCGCCGGCACGCACAACGTCACGATCGAAACGGTGACCGCCCCCGGCGCTGTCATTGCAAGTGCGCAGCCGCCCTTTCCCTCGTCGACCGACACATCCGTCGTCGTGACCGGATCGCCCGGTGCGCAGACGGCGGTGGTACTGGCCGACAACAATCTACCCGGGACGACGGGTGCCGCGCGCGTCCGCTTCGTCAACGTCGCGACGAACCTGGGCGCGGTCGATGTGCTCGTGAATTTTTCGAAGCGCGTATCGAACCTCGGGCCGAACGCGGCGTCGTCGTATATCGAGCTTCCCGAAGACACGTACGCGATCAACTTCGATCTCGCGGGCACCACGACCGTCGTGCTGACGATTCCCGCGGTGTCGGTGACCGCGGCACGAACTTACACGCTTTATCTCGTCGGTGCGTCGGGATCGCTGACCTATGTCCTGACCCGCGACGACTGAGATCGTCATCGGCAGCAAACATTGATGCAGCAGGGAGCGCCGGCACCCGCGACGCACGCGGCGGCGAGTGGGCTTTCGAGTCACACGCCGATGATGCAGCAATATTGGCGCGTCAAGGGCGACCATCCCGATAAGCTCGTGTTCTATCGGATGGGCGACTTTTACGAGCTTTTCTACGCCGACGCCGAGCGCGCGTCGCGCCTTCTCGACATCACGCTCACCGCGCGCGGGCAATCCGCAGGCGCGCCGATTCCCATGGCGGGCGTTCCGCATCACGCGATCGAGCAGCACCTCGCGCGCTTGATGAAACAAGGTGAAAGCGTGGTGATCGTCGAGCAGTTCGGCGATCCTGCGACGACCAAAGGTCCGCTCGAGCGAAAGGTCGCGCGAATCGTCACGCCGGGGACGCTCACCGAAGCGAGCTTGCTCGAACCCAAGCGCGATTGCGTTCTCGCGGCAATGCTCACGTCGAAAACGCGATCCGGGATCGCCTGGATGAGCCTTGCGTCGGGTCGATTGCTGCTGACCGAAATCCCCATCGCCGAAACGGCGGCAACGCTCGAGCGCATCGATGCCGCAGAGTTGCTCGTACCGGAGAACGCCGCGCCGCTCGCGGCGCGCGGGATGGCGCCGCCCACCCGTGCGCTTCCGCCGTGGCATTTCGATTACGCGGCCGCGGAACGCGCATTGGCGAAGCAATTCGGGACGCGCGATCTGACGTCGTTTGGCGCGGAGGACGCGCCGCTCGGCGTCGGCGCGGCGGGCGCCCTCCTCGGTTATGCGAGTGCGACACAGCAAGCGGCTCTCGCGCACGTTCGCGGCTTGTTCGTCGAGACCGCGAGTGAATTCGTGGCACTCGATCCGGCGACGCGCCGCAATCTCGAAATCACCTCGACCCTTTCGGGCGCAGAGTCGCCAACGCTTTTTTCACTGCTCGACAATTGCACGACGGCCGCCGGAAGTCGCCTGCTTCGCTCCTGGATCGTTCATCCGTTGCGCGATCGCCAGAAAGCATCGGCGCGCCATGATGCAGTCGACGCGCTCATTGCCCTTGCCGGAGACCGGCGGACGCTGACAACGTCGTTGCGCGGCACGATCGACGTCGAGCGTGTCGTCTCGAGGATCGCACTCGCCAGTGCGCGACCGCGCGATCTCGCGGGACTTCGGGACACGCTGGCCGTGCTGCCGGCGCTCGCCGTAACAGCCGGATTGTTCGATGCGCCGCTGCTCCGCGGATTGGCCGTCGATTTCGCCGTCCATCCATCGTGGCATGCACTCCTGACCAACAGCATCCGCAGGGAGCCTGCGGCGCAATTGCGCGATGGTGGCGTCATCGCCGATGGGTACGACGCCGACCTCGACGAGCTTCGGGCGATCGACGCGAATTGCGGGCAATTCCTGGTCGACCTCGAACGGCGCGAGCGCGAACGCACGGGAATCGCCAGTCTGAAGGTCGAATACAACCGCGTTCATGGCTTCTACATCGAAGTCACGCACGCGAAAGCCGAGCGCATTCCCGACGATTACCGCCGGCGACAGACGCTCAAGAACGCCGAGCGCTACGTGACGCCCGAGTTGAAAGCGTTCGAGGACAAGGCGCTGTCCGCGCAGGAGCGTGCGTTGGCGCGCGAGCGTCTGTTGTTCGAGCGAGTGCTCGCGGAACTGATTGCGGCGATTCCCGAATTGCAGCGTGCGGCGACGGCGCTCGCGATGCTGGATGTTCTGGTCGACTTCGCCGATCGCGCCGAAGCGCTCGCGCTCGCGCGACCGATGTTTTCCGACGACATCGGCCTATCGATCGAGGGCGGCCGTCATCTCGTCGTCGAGCGGCAGGTCGATGACTTCATTCCCAACGATGTCTCGCTCTCGCGCGCCCGGCGGCTCTTGATCGTGACCGGCCCTAACATGGGCGGCAAGTCGACCTACATGCGGCAAACCGCGGTGATCGCGCTCCTCACCTGCTGCGGCAGCTTCGTGCCCGCGAAGCGCGCGACGATCGGACCGCTCGACGCGATCTACACGCGGATCGGCGCTGCCGACGATCTCGCCGGCGGACGCTCGACGTTCATGGTCGAGATGACCGAAGCCGCCTATATCCTGAATCGCGCAACGTCGCAGAGCCTCGTGCTGATCGACGAGATCGGACGCGGCACGTCGACGTTCGACGGCCTCGCGCTCGCCTGGGCGATCGCCCACCGGATCGCCGAAAAAAATCGCAGCCTCGCGCTGTTCGCCACGCACTATTTCGAATTGACGGCGTTACCGGCCGAAATCGACGGCTGCGCCAACGTCCATTTCGACGCGGTCGAGCATAAAGACGGCATCGTCTTCTTGCACGCGGTCGCGGAGGGGCCGGCGAACCGCAGTTACGGATTGCAAGTCGCGAAGCTCGCGGGCGTTCCCGCGGAGACAGTTCGCCACGCACGAGCGTATCTCGCGCGCCTCGACCAATTCTCGGCCCGCACCAAGGATCAGCATGACCTCTTCGCGGCGAATCCGGACAACCCAAGCGGATCGATCGATCCGCGCGCGCAAGCATTGATCGACCATCTGACGGCGCTCGATCCCGACACGCTCACGCCGCGCGACGCGCAGGCGGCGCTCTACGCGCTCAAGCGACTGATCGAGCCCGATCCGGTTTGATCAGTGATGGTGATGGTCGCCGGGGCCATGCACAT
>DASXPO010000203.1:0-10452 GCA_036493535.1 Casimicrobiaceae bacterium | reverse complement strand
GCGCTGGAGCAGTTGCGCGACACGCCGGAACAAGCGACCGTAAGCCTTGCCGCGATCGTCGCGAGCGTTGCGCTGATGGTGTCGATGGCGATCATGGTCGCATCGTTTCGACAATCGCTCGACGATTGGCTGACCCGCGTGCTTCCGGCCGATGTCTATGTCCGTCATGGATCCTCCGGCGACGGCGTTTCGTTCACGCCCGAGGATCAACGGCGAATCGAGCGCTTGCCCGGCGTTCGACGCGCCGTGTTTTCGCGCTCGCAGAGCGTACTCCTCGATCCGGCATCCCCGCGCGTGACGTTGATCGCGCGAACGCTCGACGATCCTTCGCGTCTGCCGCTCGTGGAGGCGCCTCACCCTCTCGCTCCGGGCAGCGCTCCGCCGATCTGGGTGACCGAAGCGATGCTCGACGTCTATGGCTTCGCGCCGGGACGAACGATCACCATCCCGCTCGCGGGCAAACGCGTTCAATTTGCCGTCGCCGGTATCTGGCGCGATTACGCGCGGCAACAGGGTGCGTTATTGATCGATCGTGATTTGTACGTGTCGCTGACAGGCGATCGTGACGCGAACGAGGCAGCTCTCACGCTTGCGCCGGGCACGTCAGCCGAAGACATTCGCAAATCGATTGAAGCGGCCTTCGGCGGAGGCGACCGTCTGACGATAGCGACCGCCGGCGATCTGCGCCGAATCTCGCTTCGCGTGTTCGACCGGACCTTCGCCGTGACCTACGCGCTCGAGGCTGCGGCCGTGACGATCGGACTGGCGGGGATGGCTTCGTCGTTCGGCGCACTGGCTCTCGCGCGCCGGCGCGAATTCGGGATGCTGCGCCACCTGGGCATGACGCGGCGGCAAATCGGCGCGATGCTCGCGACGCAGGGCGCGACGATCAGCGCAGTGGGGCTCATCGTCGGATTGCTGCTGGGCGGCGTGATCAGCCTGATCCTGATTCACGTCGTGAATCGACAGTCGTTTCACTGGAGCATGGACTGGTTGATTCCGTGGTCAGGGCTCGCTTTATTCTCGGCTGCGTTCTTGTCGCTTGCCATGATGACCACGCTCGTCGCCGCGCGCGAAGCGATGAGCGAAGACGCCGTTCGCGTTGTCAAGGATGATTGGTAGCCGATGCGCCGCCGCCTTTTCCTAATCACGCCGTTGCTGCTCGGAGCGCGCGTCGCCAGCGCCGAGGCCGCATTCGCGCAGGTCGAGCGCGGCACGAACGTCGAGCTCCCACGCGATCATGGCAGCCACCCGTCATTTCGTACCGAATGGTGGTACGTGACGGGCGTCGCGGGTCCGGCGGACGCGGAAATCGGCGTGCAGATCACGTTTTTCCGCTCGCGGCCCGGCGTTGCCGAGACAGAAAACAGTCGCTTCGCACCGCGCCAACTCCTTTTCGCGCACGCGGCGCTGGCGCTTCCCGAGCGTGGCCGCCTCATCGCGGACCAACGCGCGGCGCGCGCCGGTTTCGCGCTCGCCGAAGCGAGTGAGCAAACGACCGACGTTCGCATCGACGACTGGGCGCTCGTGTTGAACAGCGATGTGTACGCTGCGCGCATCCTCGCGCGCGACTTCACGATGGCGCTCGAGTTTCGGATGACGCAGGCGCCGCTTTTGCAAGGTGACGACGGCGTGAGCCGCAAAGGCCCGTTGGCCGCGCAGGCCAGTTATTACTACAGCATCCCGCAACTCGCGATGACGGGAACGATCGCGGTGGACAATCGCGAGCGAAAGATCGCGGGCAGTGGATGGCTCGATCACGAATGGTCGAGCGCCTACCTGGCGCCGGAGGCCCGCGGTTGGGACTGGACCGGGATCAACTTCGATGACGGCAGCGCGCTGATGGCATTTCGAATTCGGGACCGCGCTGGCCATCCGTTCTGGGCTGGCGGCGCATTTCGCGATCGAAGCGGCCACCGCATGGTCTTCAAGCGCGATGACGTTCGATTCGAACCGCTGCGCGGATGGCGTTCTCCGCGAACGAATATCGATTATCCGATTGTCATGCGCGTTCGGGCCGGCGAGCTCGATTTCGTTCTCGACCCATTGTTCGACGATCAGGAGGAGGATGCGCGCGCCACAGTTGGAACGATTTACTGGGAAGGCGCGGTGCGCGTGCACAGCGGAAAGTCGCGAGTAGGACGCGGTTATCTCGAGCTAACGGGATACGGCGAACCCCTTCGGCTTTAATGATCCCTTAAGATAACCATGGGAATACTTCGGTTTTTTCCGCGGTAATAGTCGTTGACTACAATTTGACGGATCGAATAGCTTTCGTTTGCGGAGTCAATGACAACATCATTACTCGATACGCAAGGGCCGTTCGGGCTATTGACATGTGTCGAAATCGTGGCAAAGTCACGCCGACTCGGGAACGTCATTTTGCGGAGTGACGATCCTTTCTTGAGGGGTAGCGGGTGTTGTTGCCGTTCCCGTGTTCCGCATCAACAGTTTTCCGGGGGGAATTCCATGAATGACAACTTCCGCAGATTTTTCTGCGTCTTGCTGACGATGGCGCTCGCGACCTTTGCGTTGCCGAGCTTGGGCGCGTCGCAGAAGAACAAGATGTACAGCCTTACGACGACTTCCAGTGCGCCGACGCAAATCGAAGCGCACCTGACGAACGTCAGCGTAGGGACGGGCAATTCGACCATCACGACGTTCAAGCTCACCTTTGCCGGCGTCGCAATTGCTTCAGTTGACTTGGACCCGGCATTTAAGGAAACGAAGCAAGGGGGGACGCAATCAAGCATCGCCAACACGCCCGCCGGCGCGACAGTCACCGTCACCAATACCTATCCGATAAAGGTGGGCGGGCCGACGTACAACTTGGTCATCCACCTAGGCGACTGCGGCAACGGTATCGCATTGACCGGCGCAACGGGTAACACGGGCGCCGGGGGAGACGCGTTCGATCCGAGCGGTACTGCGTTTCCTCTGCTGACGGACGTGATATGCGGCAACATCGCTTGCGGCACACCGAGTACTGCGATTCCCAGCAGCTCCTATAGCGCCACGGTAATGCGTGGCACCTACGATAAGGACGGCGCGAGCACAATCGATCCCAACCAGTGCGCAACCGTTGCTTACACGGTGACCAAGCTGGATAGCATCAACGTTGGCGAGAAGAAATTCGCTTGGCCGACAACTGGGACCGACAGCGATCCTTCAGCGGCATTCCAATACACGATCAACAATGACCCCACGAAGTATCCTAATGGGCTAACGCAAGTCGGTTGGCTGCCCACCACGGGGGATGCCACTCTCATCACGGGTCCGCGTTGCGAGTCCCGGCCGACCATGCCAGGGACAGATGGTGTCTTGCCAGCGCCTTATGGGACCTTGGCGGCAGCTGATACTGGCGGCGCAACGATAACGGTTGATACAACGACGCTCGTAGTCGCTCGCCCGGCGACCGCCCTGGTCAACTTCGACGTCATCATCGGCACGGACCGCCTGACGGTGAACTTCTCCGGCACCGGCCCGACCAATGCCGAAGTCTGGAACGTGGTCGCACGCGACGTGGGGGGCACAGTCAACACGCCAACGGCGACATCGTATGGCGTTATGGGACAGCCGGTGATGTATACCCCGCTTCCCCTCTTGCCCGGCGTTGACCCGGTGACGCTCGGAACGCTGCCCTCGGTAGGCTCGCCCTACGCCGACGGTAAGCAGGCGCAGATGTGCATCGTGAAGCGGGTTGCAGCGTCCGGCGGCTACACCACGATCATCGACATCGGTGATGGTCATTCATCGCCGTAACCAAGCTGCGTCGCAGTAAGCTGGAGCGGCCCGAGAGGGCCGCTTCGCTTTTCTCGGCTAGGTTTGAGGAAGCGGTACGGGAGGGACGGCCCGAACCTTGAGGCTCGCGATCAACGAGCGGCTCTCGTCGATCAGTTCGAGCGGCGGCTCCACCCCTTCAAGCCGATCGAGCTCGATCAGCGACAGCATGGTAAGCGCCGTTTCGTAGAGATCGCGGCGTTCCTTCGCCGCTTCAAGACTCGCGTCCAGCGCGTCGCGGGCGCTCCACAGGTCGCCTTGTCGGAGCAACGCGTGTCCTTGTATGCGCTCGAGCAGCGGTACGACTCTGGCCACGCCGTTAGCCTCGCTCGCGCGGCTGAGCATGCCGCGCACCAGCTCGAGAGCGCCATCCGGATTCCCCATGGCCACGTGGCATTCCGCGATGCAAGCATCGACGGGGGGGATATCGCCCTCGGCTCCGATTCGCATATAGCCGGCCTTAGCCTCTTCGAGTCGCTTCAGCGCATCTTCGAAGCGACCCAGCCGAAGCGACACTCGCCCAAGCCACCAAAGGCACTCGGCCAGATAAGAGTGATACAGCGAAGCTTTCCAAAGGTTAAGTGTTTCCAGGAGCAGCGCTTCGGCCTCTTTCCACTCGCCCCGATCAGTGAGCACCTCGGCCGCGTTCATACGCGCCAAGGAGGCGGTAACCGCACTGCCGACCTTTTGGGCGACGTCGCGAGCCCGTTCGTAGAAGGACAGCGCCTCGTCCCAGCGGCCTTCAGTTCGGCAATACACGCCAAGGTCCGAGAGAAGACCCGCCTGCCTTACGAGGTTGCCCGATCGCTCGAACGCCTCGAGGGAACGCTGCAGGTACGATTCCGCTTCCTGCTTGCCGAGGTCATTGAGCGCAATGCCCATTGCGAAGCATGCCTCTCCCATCGCCTCCGGGTCATTGGCGGCCTCCGCTGCGGCTACCGCTTGTTCACCGCAACTGACCGCTTCTGCTAGCCGACCTTCGAACACGAGCAGAGTGGCGTGCCAGGCACTCGAGTACGCGGCTTGGCGTGCGGCCACCAGACCGGGCGATTCCTCGAAGGCAGCTCGAGCCTGCTCGTTCCAGCGCAATGCCTCGACGTACTTGCCAAGCTTCGCCTCGACACGTGAGAGCTTGAGCAGCAGGCCGCCGTCCGCGAGCGGGTCATTCACGAGCAAGCGGCGGGCGGCGGCGAAGGCTTCCGAAGCCTTGTGAAACTCGGCTGCCCGATACCATGAATCGCCCATGGCCCGATACGTGCCAACAATTTCCTGTTGTCCCAGATCTGCGAGCCGGCGTCCCGCTTCCAACGCGCGTCCGTACAGGCCCGCAGCTTCGACGTTGGCATAGGCGCCTTCGGCGCGTTTAGCCGCAGCCGTTGCGTACCGCCACGTCAGCTGGTATTCGCCCGACTCGAAGTAGTGGAGCGAGAGGATGTTCGCGATGTCGTCCGGGTGATCCACTTCCCCCTCGAGCCGCGCGGCGGCGATCCCGTGCAGGCGCCGGCGAAGCTTGTAGGGCAGACCTCCGTAGGCCGCATCGCGCAGCATCGAGCGGCGGAATCGCAGGTATCCGTCCGGTTCTTCATCGAACAGATCGGCGAGTCGGTCCCATACGGCTGGAGCAGGCGGGGAAAAGCCTTCCTCTCCGGCAAACCACGCGAGCATTCGCGGATGGAACGTCAACCCAAAGACCGCGGCATGGCGAACGAAGGCGCGCTCTTCCGGCGAAAGAGAATCGATCTGCGCCATCGTCGCCGCTTCTGCAGAATCGGGCAGGTCCGCGATCCCGCCGGAGTCAACGACTTTCTGCAACAAGTCGCGCAGGAACTGCGGATTGCCGCCGGAGCGCGTGGCGACGACTTCGAGCACGTGCGCCGCCAGTGGGGTCTGCTGGGTCGCCAACTGCGCGAGTCGCAGCGCGTCCTGCGGAGCGAGGGCCTTCAGCTCGATGCGAACCACGGCTTCGGCCTGCGGCGCCGTGAATCCCTTTGTACCCTGGCGGGCCACCGCGAACAGCCACGGATGCGTTCCCAGTTCGCCGATCAAGTACGACAACAGCTCGGCCGAAGCCTCGTCCATGTGATGCGCGTTTTCGATCTCGATCAACTGCGCCGTCGGCATGACAGTCACCAGGAAGCGGGCGACCGATTCGTGCACCTTCGCGCGCCGGTTCGCTTCGGCCAGCATCGCGACCTCGGGCGTCGGCGACATCTCCAGCCCAAACGGAACGGCGATCAGCGGCAGCCATGGCGCGAGATCGGGCGCGAGCTTCTCGACCTCTTGCTTCAGACGTTCCGCGATGATCAGGTCAGGATCGTCCCGCCCGAAATTCATGTATTCCCGCAGCAGCTCCCGCCACACCGCGTACGGCGTAGAGGCGGTATAGGCTTCGCAGGTCGCCCGCTGCTTGTTGAGTCCCGTCGCCGCATCGCGCAGCGCCTCGAGCAAGCGCGTCTTGCCGATTCCCGAGTCGCCGACGACTTCGATCAGTCGACCGTTGCCGCCGCGCGCGCTGACGAACGCTTTGCGGATGACGCCCAGTTCGGCATTGCGGCCGGTGAGTGGCAGGCGCTCTGTGGATACCTGCCTTGCCTTCGAGCTCTGCACCCGACCGACGGACAACGCCCGGATCGGTTCCGCTTTGCCTTTCACCGTAAACGGCTCGAGCTCCGTCGTCGCAAATTGCGTGTGCGACGGCGCGAGCACTTCGGGAGTCGAATAGATGTGCCCCGGCTCTGCTTTCGCCATCAGCCGAGCCGTCAGATTCACGGCGTCGCCCATGACTGTGTAGGTGCGTCGATACGGAGGGCCGATATCGCCCGCGAACACAGCGCCGCGGTGCACGCCGACCCGGACCGTAAGCGGCAGATCGGCCGCAACGATGTTGTGCAACGCGAGCAAGACCCGTTCTTCGTCGTTGCCCGTCACTCTCGGCGCGCCGCCGGTGAGGATCAGCTTGCCGCCGTCGGCGTCGACGTCGGAGGCGAGGAATGCGACGCCTTGCTCTTCGGTCGCCGCCTGCACCACGCGCATAAGGCGATCGAGCGCCTCGGCCGCCGCATCTTCGCCGCGCTCCTCGATCAATGCGTCGGTGCCTCCGAAGCGAACGAACGCGATCGTTACGGGACGGTGCTCCGGGTTTCCTCCGCCCGCAATGACGTGGTCGCGAATCGCAGGCGATAGACAACGGACCAATAGCTCGGGCGAGACAGGCGGGGGCTCAGTAACCTTCAGCTGCGTGACGTCGCCGGGCGGCTTTTGCCGCAAGATAAGCCCGGCGCCCTTCGTGTCGCCGATGCAATCCTTCGGCAGCAGCGACGCCGTCTCCGCGCTGACGACGATGTCGCCGCCGTCCGCCGAATGCTCCATTGCGGCAAGGCGCGTCCATGCCGGTCCCACCGGCAGGAATTCAATGTGGGTCGATCCGACGGCAAAGAAATGGAAGTGTCCCGAGTGAACGCCCTGCGACATCTGCAGCGTGACACGCGCGTCGGGCAATTCGATTCGGCCGACCTCTTCGAGCATGCTTCGCATCAGCACTGTCGCGCGGCATGCGCGCTCGGCATGATCGTCGCCGTGAAACCACAGGAGCAGCGCGTCGCCGCCGAATTTGAGCAGACCGCCGTCGTGCTTGTACGCAATGAACAGGATCGATTCGAAGCTGTCGCTGATGGCGTCGGTGATCTGCTCGGCCCCCTCGCGGCCCTTGCGGGCAAGCTGTTCGGAAAGTTGCGTGAAGCCGGAGATGTCGACGAACACCGCCGTGCCCTGGGCGATCCAGCTTCGACGATCGGGCGCATCGACCAGATGCTGCTGGACCGTTCGCGGCACGTACGGCCGCACGCGCTCCGCCGCAGCCACCGCCCGAGCGTCCTGGGCGCCGCCATTCGTCGCCACGGTGCCCGGGTCGGAATTTTGCGCGGGAGCCGCCAGGCCGATCATCCGCTTCGCCGCGTCCGGCTGTTGATCAATGGCAGCTGAATGAGAATGAGACTCGGTGCTCACGGCGCAGGCGAATATTCGATTGACAAGCGACCGAAGATGATAACCCGCCTTGCTGAGGAACTCGCCGGACGAGGAAGACTAACGAACCTAAGGGGCCGGCTGAGACTACACCGGAACGCGGCTGTGGTTCGAAGCCGTGACGGCCTTTACCGGCACGATGGCGCCGCGAGCTCCACTGAATCGTGATGCGGCCGCGCGTCCACCCGGCGGCCGTACCGATTCAACGCCGCGTCGCGCTCATCACGCCGCGCACGTCTTTGACGAGCGCCAATGCCCGCTTCAATTGCGGGATGCTTTCGACTTCGATGGTGAAGCTCATCCGTGCCTGCATGCTCCTCGTCAGCGTATTGACGGCGGTGACGTTGATTTTGTCGCGCGAGAATATTTCCGAGATGTCGCGCAACAGTCCCTGACGGTCCATCGCTTCGACGATGATGTCCACCGGAAACACTTCCTCGCGGGCGGCACCCCAATTGGCGTCGATCAGCCGCTCGGGCTCCCGTGCGCGCATTCGTGCGACGTTGGCGCAGTTGGCGCGATGGATCGTCACACCCTTGCCACGCGTGATGAAACCGACGATCGCGTCGGGCGGCGCGGGTTTGCAACAACGCGCCAGACCCGTCATCAACCGGTCGACACCGACGACCAGAATCCCGCTGCCCGACCCGCGGGCGCGGCTTTTTTTCGTGACGACCTCGGGCTCTGCGACCGGCTCGGGCTCGACGTGCGCGACGCCTTGAATCGCCGCCTGAACCTGTTTTGAACTGATGTCGTCGCGCGCATACGCGGCGAAAAAATCATCGAGCTTGGCAAAGCCCGCTTTTGCAGCGACCGCGTCGAGCTTCAACGCCGATCGGCCCTGGCGCGCGAGCTCGCGCTCGACCAGTGCCCGGCCTTGCGCAATGGTCTCGCCCAACTGCTGCGCCTTGAACCATTGCCGCGCTTTCGTGCGCGCGCGATGGCTGTGTACATAACCCAAATCCGGATTCAGCCAATCGCGAGATGGACCAACCGAGGGTCCGCCCTGCTTCGCCGCGACGATCTCGACCTGCTGTCCATTTTTGAGCACGTAGTTGAGAGGAACCATCTGCCCGTCGACGCGCGCGCCGCGACAGCGGTGGCCGAGCCCGGTGTGAACGGCATAGGCGAAGTCGACCGGCGTCGAGCCGCGCGGCAGGTCAATGACCTTCCCCTGCGGCGTCAGAACATAGATCGAGTCGACGAAGAGACTGCTCTTGAACGCCGTCAGCCATTCGCTCGAATCGGCAACGGCGTCCTTCCATTCGAGAATCTGCCGCAGCCAGCCGATTTTCTCGTTGAAGCCCGCGTCGGGCCGCACGATCTTGCCGGCCTCTTTGTATTGCCAATGCGAGGCCACGCCATATTCGGAATGCCGGTGCATTTCCCACGTCCGGATCTGCACTTCGAGCGGCTTGCCGCCGGGTCCGATGACGGCGGTGTGCAGCGAACGGTAATTGTTCGCCTTCGGCTTCGCGATGTAATCGTCGAATTCGTTCGTTACCGGCGTCCACAATTGGTGAACGATACCGAGCGCCGTGTAGCAATCCTTGATTGAATCCACGAGGATTCGTACGGCGCGGATGTCGTAGATCGCTTCGATCCCACCCGGCTTGCGGCGCATCTTGTTCCAGATGCTGTAGATGTGCTTCGGGCGCCCGGTCACTTCGGCCTTGACGCCCGTATCGGCCAAGTCCTTGCGCAGCGTTGCGATCACGTTATCGATGAAGCGCTGCCGATCGAGCCGCCGCTCATCGAGATGGCGCGCGATCTTCTGGTACTCGGCCGGCTCGAGTGCGCGCAGGCTCAGGTCCTCGAGCTCCCACTTCAATTGCCAAACGCCCAGACGATTCGCGAGCGGCGCGAAGATGTCGAGAACGTCCTTCGCCGCCTGCTGCCGCGCTTCATCGCCGGCATTGGTCAAATAGCGGAGCGCTTGCGTTCGTTCGGCGAGCTTGATCAGCACGATGCGAATGTCGTCGACCATCGCGAGCAGCATCTTGCGGAGGTTCTCCGCCTGAAGCGCTGCGTCGTGTCCACGACCGGTGTCGGCGTGCGCGCGGATCGAATCCATCCGCGCGACGCCCGCGATCAACGTTGCGACGTCGATCCCGAACCGCGTCTGGATTTCGTCGGTATCGAAGGCATTGACGGCGGGCAAGCCGCACAAGAGCGCGGCGACGATCGAATCGGGATCGAGATGAAGTGACGCGACGATCGTTGCCGCGCCGACCGCGCGGTCCAGCACGGCTTCGCCGTCGGCCAATCGCTCGTCGTTGCAGCGATCGCGCGCAAGCTCGAACGCGGATCTGAAGGTTTCGCGGACCCGCGCTTGATACGTGGGTGCAAGCGATTCGAGCCACGCGGCAACCGCCGCCGGCGCGGCAACGCGAGGCGCGGCGTGCAGCACGGCAACCATCCATCAATTATAAGCGGTCGTTCAGCTTCCGGAGAGATCGAGTCGGATGCGCTCCGCTGCGCGCAACGCAAACGCTGCGATCGTCAGCGTCGGCGGCGACGACGTGATCGTTGGAAACGCCGCCGATCCGACGATGAAGAGGTTAGGATGGTCGTGGGCGCGCAGATCGCGGTCGACCACGGACGTCTTCGGATCGTCGCCCATCCGGCAGGTGCCGCCCATCACCGCGC
>DASXPO010000202.1:0-16895 GCA_036493535.1 Casimicrobiaceae bacterium | reverse complement strand
GGAGGTCTCGCAGGCGTTGGGCTTCGGATTCCGCTGCGGGTTTCTCGGCCTGCTGCACATGGACATCGTGCAGGAACGACTCGAGCGCGAGTACGACATGGAGCTCGTCACCACGGCGCCGACGGTCATCTACCAGCTGCTGATGCGCGATGGAACCGTGAGCGAGATCGAGAATCCGTCGAAGCTGCCCGATCTCTCGAGCGTCGAAGAGATTCGCGAGCCGGTCATCACGGCGACGATCCTGACGCCGCAGGACTACGTGGGACCGATCATCACGCTGTGCACGGATAAACGCGGTGTGCAAAGGAATCTGCAGTATCTCGGCCGCCAGGTCATGCTGACCTACGAATTGCCGCTCGCCGAAGTCGTGATGGACTTTTTCGATCGGATGAAATCGGTGTCGCGCGGCTATGCGTCGTTCGACTACGAGTTCAAGGAGTTCCGTGCCGCGGACGTTGTGAAGCTCGACATCCTGATCAACGGCGAGCGCATCGATGCGCTGTCGGTCATGGTCCATCGCTCGGTCGCGATACACCGCGGGCGCGAAGTCGCTTCGAAGATGCGCTCGCTGATCCCGCGCCAGATGTTCGACGTCGCGGTGCAAGCGTCGATCGGCGCGCAGATCATCGCACGCGAATCGATCAAGGCGCTGCGGAAGAACGTGCTGGCAAAGTGCTACGGCGGCGACGTGACGCGTAAGAAAAAGCTTCTCGAAAAGCAGAAGGCGGGTAAGAAGCGGATGAAGGCCGTCGGCAGCGTCGAGATTCCGCAGGAGGCGTTTCTCGCGATTCTGCAGGTCGGCGAAAAATGACGCTGCACCGAACCGCCGTCCGAAGAGCGCTGACTGGCGGTCGTTGACGCCCGGCGGCCGCCACCGCTTTCCAAAACCAACAACAGGCATCGCGATGAACTTTGCATTGATTCTTTTTCTGTTGACCACCGTCACCGGGCTTGCATGGCTCATCGACAAGCTCGCGCTCGAGGGCCGGCGGCGCGAACGTGCCCGTGCAGCGATCGCCAACTTCGAGCGCCAGCGCACGACGGCTCCCGTCGCGGAACCCGCCGCCGTAGGCGCGCAGCGCGAGCAAATCGAGGCGGCGGCGTTGCGGGAGCCGTCGTGGGTCGAATATTCGAAGGCATTTTTCCCGGTCCTTTTGATCGTGTTTCTGCTGCGCTCGTTCCTCGCGGAGCCGTTCAAGATTCCGTCATCGTCGATGCGTCCCACGCTCGAGGTCGGCGATTTCATTCTGGTCAACAAGTTCATCTATGGAATCCGCCTGCCGATCCTCGAGAAGAAGATCATCCCGCTCGGCGACCCCGAGCGCGGCGATGTCGTCGTGTTCCGCTATCCGGTCAATCCGACCCAGGATTTCATCAAACGTGTGATCGGCGTGGGCGGCGATGTCGTCGAATACCGCGACAAACGCTTGACCGTCAACGGCGAACCGTGGCCGCAGCGATCCGACGGCTCATACAGCTATCTGGAAGGATTGCGGTTCGACACACTGGAGCGCACATTCGAGCGCACCGATGCGGCAGCGGGCGCGCGCGAGCATACGATCGGCATCAACCCGCAGGCACCGCCGGTGTATCCACCCAACGTTCGCAATTTTCCCGGGCGCGAGAATTGCGACTACAATGAGCGCGGTTTTACGTGCCGGGTTCCTCAGGGCCACTATCTGATGATGGGCGACAATCGCGACAACAGCGACGACAGCCGGTATTGGGGATTCGTGCCCGACGACCACATCCGCGGCAGGGCGTTTTTCATCTGGTTCAATTGGGACGACATCGCTTCCCTCGCGTTCAAGCGCGTCGGAAGCGGTATTCGCTGAGCGGCGACTAGGGGATAGGTCTCATGATGCGTAACGAGCGCGGCATTACGATTCTCGGATTTTTATTCGTTGCCGCGGTCGTCATCGTCGTTGCGCTCGTCGGATTTCGCGTGATGCCGGCCTATATCGAATACTTTGCCGTGCAAAAGGCACTGCAGCAGGCTCTCGAGGATTCCCCGACGGGAAACGTCGCCGAGGTTCGCCGCGCGTTCGACCGCAAGACCAGCGCCGGCTACATCGAATCGGTGCAGCCCAACGATGTGCAAGTGACGCGGCAGAGCAATCAGATCACGGCGTCGGTCTCCTGGCAGCGCGTGCTGCCAATGATCGCCAACGCAAGCATTCTGCTGGATTTTGACGCATCCGCTTCGCGTTGATCCACATTCGATGGCCGACCGTTTGCGTGATCGGCTCGGTTACGAATTTCGCAACCCCGATCTGCTGCGTGAGGCGCTCACGCATCGCAGCTTCGGCATTCCGCATAACGAGCGACTGGAATTTGTCGGCGATGCCGTACTGAATTGCGCCATCGCCCTGATTCTGTTCGAGCGCTTTCCGGCAACGCAGGAGGGCGAGCTGTCCCGAGCGCGCGCGAACCTCGTCAATCGCGACACGCTCGCGCAAATTGCTCGCCAAATCGATCTTGGCGCGCACATCCGCCTGGGCGAAGGCGAACAGAAGAGCGGCGGCGCCAATCGTTCGTCGATCATCGCAGATGCGCTCGAGGCGGTGATCGGTGCGGTATTTTTCGACGGCGGCTTTGCGGCGGCGCGCACGGTGCTCGATTGTATCTATGCCGACCTGCTTCGTGCTGCCGATCCGACCACGCTTGGCAAGGATCCGAAAACGCGCCTGCAGGAATGGCTCCAGGCGCGGCGCCATCCCGTTCCGGAATACGCGATCGTTGCGACATCGGGCGAAGCGCATGCGCAACTTTTCGAGGTCGATTGCAAGATTGCGCCGTTATCGTTGATCACACACGGCAGCGGTCCGAGCCGGCGAGCGGCCGAGCAGGAAGCCGCGGCCGCGGCGCTGGCGCGAATCATGGCCGGCGGGGCGGATGATTGAGGCATCGCCTTTGTATTGGGCCGGCCATATTGCGATCGTCGGTCGTCCATCGGTCGGCAAATCAACCCTGTTGAACGCGCTAATCGGCAGCAAGATCAGCATCACGTCCAAGAAGCCGCAAACGACGCGCTATCGGATCACCGGAATCCTCAGCGAACCGGACCGTCAATTCGCCTTTGTCGACACGCCGGGATTCCAGACGCGCAACCGCTCGCCGCTCAACGAACGGCTGAACCGAACCGTACGCGACAGCCTCGGCGGGGTTGATGCGGTCATCTGGGTGGTCGACGCGCATCGTTTGACCGAAGCGGATCGTGCAGTCGCGGCGTTGCTGCCCTCCGGAGTGCCGATCGTCGTGGCCGTCAACAAGGTCGATCAGCGAAAAGACAAGCCCGCGCTTCTCGGCCTCATGGCGGAGATCAGTGTGCTCCGCGATTTCGCCGCGATCGTCCCGATCTCCGCCGAGCGCGGCACGCAGCTCCGCGAGCTCAAGGACGAAATCGCAAAAGTCCTGCCTCGCTCTCCGCCGCTCTATCCAGACTCGGAGCTGACCGATCGAGACGAACGTTTTCTGGCGGCCGAATTCATTCGCGAAAAGATATTTCGCTTGCTGGGCGAAGAAGTTCCCTACGCGACGACCGTGGCGATCGATCACTTCGAGGCGCGCGGCGCGCTGCGCCGGATCCACGCGACGATCTTCGTCGACAAACCGGGACAGCGAGCGATACTGCTCGGCGCCGCGGGCGCGCAGATGAAAACGATCGCAACGCAGGCGCGTGCCGACATGGAGCGGGTCTTCGGCGGCACTGTTTATCTCGAAGTATGGGTGAAGGTGAAGCGGGGCTGGGCGAGCGACGATGCGCAGCTGACGCGCTTCGGTTATTGATTTCGATCAAAATGAGCCGGCAGCTCCGCGAGCGGCGCGACGAGGAATCGGCGTTCGTTCTCCATACCTATCCGTATCGAGAGACGAGTCTCATCGTCGAGTCGTTTACCGCGGCGTACGGCCGAGTCCCGATGGTGGCGCGCGGCGCCAAACGGCCCCGCTCGGAGCTCCGCGGATTGCTGAACGCATTTCAACCGCTGCTCTTGTCATGGGCGGGAACCGGCGAGTTGAAAACGCTTGTGGCCGCGGAATGGCGCGGTGGCATGCCGCTGCCAACGGGTGCTGGACTCCTGTGCGGCTTTTATTTGAACGAGCTGTTGCTGAAGCTCCTTCCGCGCGAAGATCCGCATCCGAAACTGTGGACCGATTACGAGGACGCGCTACTCGCCCTGACCGAACATTCGATGCCCGCCGAGCAGGCCACGACGTTGCGTCGATTCGAGCTGCGGCTGCTCTCCGAGCTGGGTTATGCGATGTCGCTCACGCATGAGCAGGACACCGGCGCACCGATCGAGCCCGAGGAACGTTACCATTACGCTTTCGATCGAGGTCCGCGGCGGCACGTGGCCGAACCGGGCGTTCAGTGGCCGATCGTCCGCGGTGAAACGCTGCTTGCGTTGGCGCACGAGCGCTATCCCGACGCGCAAATCGCGGCGGAAGCGAAGCGGCTGATGCGCTCTGTCCTCGATCATTATCTCGAGCAGCGAGGGATTTTCAGCCGGCGCGTCGTGCAGGACCTGGCGGCGCTCGACGACGAAGGAGAAGCGAAGTGATCAAGTGCGGCGAACGGACATCGCGATGATCGAGCTGGGCGTCAACATCGACCATGTCGCGACGTTGCGGCAAGCGCGACGCACGCATGAACCGGATCCGGTGTGGGCGGCCGTTGAAGCGCATCTGGGCGGCGCCGACGGCATCACCGTGCATTTGCGCGAGGATCGGCGCCACATCCAGGACGAGGACGTTCGCCGTCTGCGCGACCTCGTGCATATCAAGCTCAACCTCGAAATGGCGGCCACCGACGAGATGATCGACATCGCGCTCAGGATGAAGCCCGAAATGGCGATGCTGGTGCCGGAAGGCCGCGAGGAAATCACGACCGAAGGCGGTCTCGACGTCGCGGCGCAAGCCAAGCGATTCAAAGGCGTGGTGGCGCGACTCGCGGGCGCCGGCATTGTCACGTCCGTCTTCATCGACGCCGATGTGCGGCAAGTGGAAGCGGCGGCGAGCGTCGGCGCAAAGGTCTGCGAAATTCACACCGGTCCGTATGCGCACGCGTTCCACGTCAAAGGCCGCGATGCCGAGAGCTCCGCCGTCATCGCGGAGCTCGATGCGATTCGTCGCGCCGGAGAGGCGGTACGAAGCCTCGGCATGCGCTTCAATGCCGGCCATGCGCTCAACTATTTCAACGTCCAGCCGGTCGCCGCGCTGCCCGGCGTGCGCGAGTTGCATATCGGTCACTCGATCGTCGCGCGCTCGCTGTTCGTCGGCCTGCGCGAAGCGGTGAGCCAGATGAAAGCGCTGCTGCGGGAAGCGGCGGTGCCCTCGCATTGAGCTTCTTCGAGATGCCGCTCGGCCCGGTGATGCTGGGCGTCGAAGGGACGACGCTCAGCGGGTCCGATCGCGAGCGCCTCGTGCATCCGCTCGTCGGCGCCGTCATTCTGTTCGCGCGCAATTACGTCTCGCGCGCGCAGCTCTCGGCGTTGACGGAGCAAATTCGCTCACTCCGCGGACCCGCGCTCGTCATCGGCGTCGACCACGAAGGGGGACGCGTACAGCGGTTTCGCGATGAATTTGCGAGCGTTCCACCGATGCGCGCGTTAGGCGCGGCCTACGAGACCCACCCCGACGGCGCGTTGGCGCAAGCGGAACGATGGGGCGGTGTGATCGCGGATGAGCTCGGCGGCTGCGGCATCGACTTCAGTTTCACCCCCGTGCTCGATCTCGATTTTGGCGCGAGCGTCGTCATCGGCGATCGCGCATTTCATCGCGACCCACGCGCCGTGGCGCGGTTGGCCTCGTCGCTATGCCGTGGCCTTCATCGAGGCGGGATGGCCGCGATCGGCAAGCATTTTCCCGGTCATGGCAACGTTGCCGCCGATTCGCACGTCGACCTGCCGATCGATCGACGAAGCTATTCCGAAATCGAGGCCGCGGATCTCGTGCCATTCGCGGCGCTGATCCAGGAGGAACTGCTCGAGGGCGTCATGCCCGCTCATGTGCTCTATTCGAATGTGGACATGCAGCCCGCCGGCTTTTCCGGCGTTTGGCTGCAAGATGTCTTGCGCAGTCGACTTGGATTCGGCGGATTGATCTTTAGCGACGACCTCGAAATGGCCGGCGCGCGCGGTGCGGGGGACATCGTCGCGCGCGCCGATGCCGCCGTGGCGGCGGGCTGCGACATGGTGCTCGCCTGCAACGACTTTGCGGCGATGGACGACCTGCTGGCGCGCTGGAAGCCGCCGGTCTCATCGGAACTCGCGCCGCGCCTGGAGCCGATGCGCCGATCGTAGTCCAGACGATTGCGCGCGGACGTCAACGCCGCCGGAATTCGCGTCCGACGGCTTGTGCTTTGTCGATGTCCGCCTGAACGCCGTCGCGGCTGCGCTCGTAGACGATTTCGCGTCCTTTCACGCTTCCAACGTAAGCCTGCCCGTTGCGCGTCGGGGTCAACTCGCATTTGACGTTGTGGATGCCCTCGCCGATGACTACTTCGATGTGGCTCGCGCGCTTGCTCAAGACCACGACATCGAGCATCTGGCCCGTCTCGGTGACACGGACCTTGATCTTTTCAGCGTTCATCGGGGAAGAGTCACTCTCGTGCTAAGAGGGATGGGGCCAGCGACCGCCGAGCCGCTTGGTCAATTCTTCCGCCGTGTGCGCGACGACCGGTCCGAGCTGTTTGATCCGCGCGTCCGGCAATCGCGAAGAAGGTCCGGCGAGCGAAATCGCGCCGAGCGTTTCGGCGTGCTCGTCGTAGATGGGTGCAGCGACGCAGCGCGTGCCGACCGCATGCTCCTCGTCGTCGAATGACCAGCCGCGCTGACGTATGACGCGGACGCTCGCCCACATCGTTTCGGGCGATGTGATCGTATTTTCGGTGATTCGCGGCAGACCCTTGACTTTGAGAATCGCGTCGATCTGTTCATCGGGAAGCGAAGCGAAGATCGCCTTGCCGACGCCGGACGCATGCAGCGGCACGCGGCTGCCGAGCTTGACGATCGTGCGCATCATTTCGCGGCATTGCACCTGATCGACGAACACCGCCTCGGTCCCGTCGAGAATGCCGAGATTCGCCGTCTCACCCGATTGCTCCATCAGACGGCGCATGTACGGATGGCTTTGCGCGACGAAGTCGCGGCTCGCGAGAAAGCTCGACCCGACGGTGAACGCCTGGAGCCCGATGTACCAGCGGCCGAGCTCGCCCGCCTGATACACGTAACGCATTCTCTCGAGCGTTGAGAGCAGCCGATGCGTCGTCGACGGCGCGAGCTCGGCGCGATTCGCGACGTCGGTCAGCGTCAATCCACCTTCCGCCTTGGCGAGACACTCGAGAATCGAAAGCCCGCGGGTCAGGCTTTGGACATGATTGGTGGTTGTGCCCGGCTTGCCCGGCGTGCGGCCGCGGCGCGGTGGGGTCGTGAAGCGATGAGCGAGCGACATGGTGCGATTATAGATGTGGCGCCACCGCAAAGCGTTCACCGGCGATATCCACTTCGTAGCGCGCCTTCAATATCGCGGCATCGGTCAAGGGCGCGTCGTCGCGCGCATACCCCATCGCGACCGCGCGCCCCAGTTTCCGGCTGTATCCCGCCGAGGTTAATTCGCCGATGGCACCTCCATTCATCAGCAGCGGCTCGCCGCCCCAGGGAAATGCGGCGGGATCATCGAACGTGAATTGAACCAGGCGTTTTCGGACGCCTGCATCGCGCTGCGCGATCAGTGCTTCGCGGCCGGTGAAGGGCGGTGCCTTGTCGAGCTTGACGGTGTGGGCGAGACCGGCTTCCCAAGGCGACTCGTCGGGCGACAACTCGGCGCCCCACGCGCGCCGGCCGGCCTCGATGCGCAATGCGTCCATCGCGTAATAGCCGGCATCGCGCAAGCCGAATTCTCTTCCCGCGCTCCACAGCGCTTCGTAAAGCGTCACGCATTGGTCGGTGGCGACATGGAGCTCGAAGCCGGGTCCGCCGACGTAGCTCAGGCGCGCGGCGCGCACGCGCGCGTAGCCGACGTCGATCTCAGCCGTCGCGGAAAAAGGAAAGTGCGTCCTCGAAAGGTCGTGCGAAGACAACTGACGAAGCAATGCTTCGGCTTTGGGTCCCATCACCGAAACGACCGAATACGCGCTCGTCACATCGACAAGCGATGCATGCGCATCGCGATCGAGATGCCGCTCGATCCAGGTGAAGTCGCGCGTCGCCTGCGCGGAGCCTGTCACGATGAAGAACGTGTCGAATGCAAGCCGCGTAATCGTCAAATCGCTCTCGAAGCCACCGCGCGCGTTCAGCATCGGCGTGTAGACGATGCGTCCGACGGCGACATCGATGTCGTTCGCGCACAGGCGCTGCAGCGAAGCTAACGCATCACGGCCTTTGAGGATGAATTTCGCGAAGGAGGTTTGGTCGAACACCGCGACGTCGTCGCGACAGGCCCGCTGCTCGTCGAGCACGTAGGGCAACCAACCGGGCGTGCCGAACGTATACGGCGGCTGTGACATGCCGGACGGTAAAAAATAATTCGCGCGTTCCCAATTCAACTTCGTTCCAAAGACGGCGCCTTTGGCTTTGAGGCGATCATAGAGCGGCGAGCGCCGCAGCGGACGCACGGTCGTCAGCTCTTCGCGGGGCCATCGCATCGCGTAATGCAGCCCCAGCGATTCGACGATTCGATCGGCGAGATGGCGGCGATTCGCGTGGAAGGGCGCAAAGCGGCGGATATCGATGTCGAACACATCGAATGGCGCCTCGCCTTCGACAATCCACTCCGCGATCAGGCGACCGGCACCGCCTGCGTTGGCGATCCCGGCCGAATTGAAGCCGGCGCAGACAAAGTAGCCGTCGAGCTCCGGCGCTTCGCCGAGAATGAAGTTGCCGTCCAGCGTGAAGCTCTCCGGACCGTTCAACAGCAATTTGACGGGTGCCGTTTCGAGACACGGCGTGCGGTGGATCGCATTCGTCATCAGCACTTCGAAGTGATCCCAGTCTTCCGCCAGCAGTTGAAATTCGAAGCGATCCGGTATCGGGTCGACATTCCATGGCTTGGCGACAGGCTCGAAGCCGCCCATCACCAGTCCGCCGACCTCTTCCTTGTAGTAGATGAATCCGTCCGGATCGCGGATCACCGGCAGGGATGGCGTGACGCCGAGGATCGGTTGCGTCACGACATAGAAATGCTCGGCCGAATAGAGCGGCACGTTGACGCCGGCGTTCGCGGCAAAATCGCGCGCCCATTGGCCGGCGCAATTGACAATGATCTCGCAATCGATTCGCCCGCCGGCATCGTCACCCTTCCAGTCGAGCGCTGTGACACGTCCATTGTGGCGATGCACGCCGATCACCTTGATGCCTTCGAAAATTCGCGTGCCCTTCGTTCGCGCGCCTTTGGCGAGGGATTGCGTCAAGTCGGTCGGATTGGCTTTGCCGTCACCCGGTATCCACACTGCGCCGGAAAGGTCATCGACACGAAGGATCGGCGCGAGCCGTTGCGCTTCCCCGGGCGAAATGAATTCGAACTCGACGCCGAAGCTCCGCGCACGCGCCATCTGCCGCTTCATCAGCGTGAGCCGGTCGGATGTTTTGGCGACGTTCAAGCTGCCGCATTGCTTCCAACCCGTCGCCAGTCCGGTTTCCTGTTCGAGCGATGCGTAGAGCTCGATGCCGTAGCGGCTCATCCGCGTCGCATTGCGCGTCGCGCGAGTCTGGCCGACGAGACCGGCCGCATGCCACGTGGTCCCGCAGGTGAGCTTGCCTTGCTCGAGCAATACGACGTCGCTGATGCCGAGCTTGTTCAGATGATAGGCGGCCGACACGCCGGCGATGCCGCCGCCGATCACGACGACGCGCGCGTGGGCAGGAATGGACATCCGCCGTCGTCCGTTTCAGAGCTTCAACGCCGCCACGCCGGCGACGACCGTCGCCGCGCCGGCCATGCGTCGCCAACCGAAGCCTTCTTTCAGTACGAGCGATCCGATCAGTGCTGCGAAAAGTACGGAGACTTCGCGCAGCGCTGCAACGACGGCGACCGGTGCCTTGGTCATCGCCCACAACACGATTCCGTACGCGGCGAGGCTCGCCGCGCCGCCCATCAGGCCGCGTCGCCAGCGGATGGCAATGTAACGGACGGCGCGATTGCCGCGCCGTGCATAGATCCAGGCCAGAAAGGGCAGGCCTTCGAGAAAGATCAGCCATGTCACATAGCCCGCCGGATTTTCGCTCGCGCGTGCACCGGCGCCGTCTACCAGCGTGTAGAGCGCGATGATTGCTGCATTGGCGAGCGCCCATCCTGCGGCCGCCGGCGAATGACGGCCGCCGGCGAACCATGCGATCACGATGATGCCGGTCGCGATCAACACGATGCCGATCGCAGTCTTCACGCCGGGCGCTTCGCCGAGAAAGAAGACGCCAAGCAACGTGACGATCAGCGGCGCCACGCCGCGCATCAGCGGATAGGCAAAGGAAAGATCGCCGCGATGGTAGGCGCCTGCGAGTGTCACGTAGTAGCCGAAATGAATCAGCGCCGAGAGCGCCATGAAGCGCCACGATGCAACCGCGGGAACGCCGACGAACGGCAGCAGCGCGAGCGCGACAATCGACGAGCCCGCAATGATCAACGCAGTATCGAGAACGGGTTCGCCGGCCGACGACTTGAGCAGCGCATTCCACAGCGCGTGCAGAAATCCCGCACCCAGAACGGCCAGCGTGACGCTCAGCGTGATCTCAGGCGTTGCCAAGCGCGGTGCAGGCGTGGGGGCTCATTTTGCTGCAGATTCGAGCGCAGAGACGAAGTGAGCGAGCGGTGGCGTCCCAGCGCCGGCGACTTTCGCCTGATCATCCCAGAGTCGGATTTTGACGGCGTCTTCGGCATACGGCTGGCGGATGAATTGCAACGCCTCGTCGGATGAATAGACGCCGCCTTGCAACACGAGGCTGCGTTTGGAATCGGTGGACAGCGCCTCGTAATAATCGCCGCGCGTCGCGCATAGATAGCGTTTGGCGTCGACGTGGAGGCGAATCGGCTCGAGCACGGCGTCGCCGTACAGATTGCGCAAGAAAGGCAACGCCGCGAATTGGTGCAGATCGTCGACGCCGCGTAATGTCGGCGTCTCGCCTTGGTCGTTCAGCAAATGGCCGAGGTCGTGCAGCAGCGCCGCTGCGACGAGCGAAGGAGGCGCCTCGGCCGACTCCGCCTGCGCGGCTGTCTGCAGCGCGTGCTCGAGTTGCGAGACGCCTTCTCCTTCGTAGAGACGGCCGCCCTTGCGGGCGAACAGGATGCAAATGTCAGAGATACTCATACAACCCCACGCTTGCGACCTTACTTCTCGATTCGGCCGCTGCGCTGCCCCCAAAGGGGGCGCGCGTTGGCAACTGCCCACGAAGCGGCTTCGGGCGGCCGTGCGCCGCGTCGTGCGCGCCTTGGGGCGGCCCTACGGCGCTCAGCGCCATCTACGCCCTCGCGGGTTTCGGCTTCGACTTCGGCCACGCCGCGGCATCGTCGACGGTCTCGCTCGTGACATCGGCTGGGACCTCCTCCGGCGCTTTGAGGCGCGTGCGCGCCAGCACGCCCGCCTGCTCGAGAATCGGGTACGCGATCGAGCAAATGTGCGAATTGATCCGGCGCAAGTCGGCGATCAAATCGAGATGCAGCGACGATGTCTCGATGCTGTCGACGGTGTTGCCCGCGAGGCGGCTCAAATGCGAATCGGCGTACGCGCGCTCGAGATCGCGGAACAGAACCTTCTGCGCCAGGAGCGCCTGCGCGCTCTTGAGATCGCCATGGAGGAACACCGACAAGCCGAGCCGCAGGTTGGCAATGAGCCGCGCATGCAGATCGACGATCTCGGCCATCCCGGCTTCCGAGAATTTGCGGCCTTTGTCGATTTTTTTGTCTTCGAGATCGCTGATGATCCGCTCGATGATGTCGCCGATCTGCTCCATGTTGATCGTGAACGATACGATGTCGGCCCAGCGTCGGCCCTCCTTGTCGTCGAGCGCTTCGCGGCTCACTTGCGTCAGATACAGCTTGATGGCCGTGTAGAGCTCGTCGACGACGTCGTCCATCTCCCGCAAGCGCTCGGCGAGCACGCGGTCGTTGGTCTTCAGCACCATCAAAACGCCGGCCAACATCTGCTCGACGACGTCGCCGATGCGCATCGCCTCGCGCGCCGCACAACCGATCGCGAGTGCCGGCGTGGTGAGGGCGGATGGATCGAGATAACGCGGCTTCGACGGGCTGTCTTCATCGGGACGCGACGGCATCAGGCGCTCGGCGAGATGCGCGATCTGCTCGGTGAGGAACAAAAAGCCGCCCGCCAGTGCGACGTTGAACGCGAGATGGAAATAGACGACGAACGCGCCATCCTCGATGCCGTAGCGCGCGGCCAACGCATCGATATACGGCAACAGTGGCACCACGATGATGCAGCCAATCAGTCGGAACAGCAGATTGCCCAGGTTGACGCGCCGCGCTTCCGGCGGCGACGCCATCGTGTTCGCCATCGCGAGAAGCCCGCTGCCGAGGTTCGCGCCGAGGACGAGGCCGAGCGCCACATTGAGCGAGATCACGTTGGAGGTTGCGAGCGTCGCGGTCAACAGCACGACGGCGAGGCTCGAATACGACACCATCGTGAAGACCGCCGCGACGACCATGTCGAGCAACGTGTCGCCGGTCAACGATCCGGCGATGATTTTGACACCGGTCGCTTGCGTAAGCGGCCGTGCCGCCGCGACGATCAACTGCAGCGCGAGAATGATGAGACCGAGTCCGATGAGGATGCGGCCGAAGCGGCCGAACTTCGTGTTCTCGCGGCGCATGAACAGCGTGACCCCGACGACGATGAATAGCGGCGACAGCCAGCGGAGGTCCAACGAGAACACAAGCGTCATCAGCGCGGTGCCGACGTCGGCGCCGAGCATTACTGCGAGCGCCGGCGCCGTTGCAATGAGACCTTGGCCGGCGAACGCCGCAATCATCAGCGCGGTTGCGTTGCTGCTCTGGATCAACGCCGTAACGCCGAGGCCCGCAACGAACGCTCGCCAGCGCGATGCGACGCTTCGCCGCAGGACTCGGCGAAGATCGCCGCCATACAGACGGAGAATGCCGGTGCGCACGATGTGCGTGCCCCAAACGAGCAGCGACACGCCGGCGACGATGTTGAGAATCGTCAGCATCGGATCAACCGAACCTGCCTACCATGGGAGTGAATACGTCTTCACGTTGGTAAAGCATTTCATCGCTTCTTGCACACCCTCCTTGTAGCCGAGCCCGGAGTCCTTGATGCCGCCGAAAGGGGTCAACTCGAGTCGGTAGCCGGGGACTTCACGCACGTTCACTGAGCCGACCTTGAGCTCGGCGATGAAGCGGGTGATGTAATCGAGACGATTGGTGCATACAGAGGAAGACAGGCCATAGGCCGTTCCGTTCGCGATGCTGATCGCCTCGTCGATCGTCTTGAAGCGAATGACCGGTGAGACCGGACCGAAGGTCTCCGTCCGCACGACGTTCATCGCGGGATCGACGCGGTCGAGCACCGTCGGTGAGTAGAGCGCTCCACGCCGCACGTTGCCGACCAGCAATTGGGCGCCGTGAGCGACCGCATCGTTGACGCGGCTTTCGAATTGTTGCGCCGCGGCAGCGTCGATGACGGTCCCCATGTCGACCGTCGGGTCCATTGGATTGCCGTAAGTCCACGCGCGAGTCTTTGCGACGAGGCGTTCGACGAACGCGTCGGCAATCCTATCGTGAACGAGCATCCGTTTGATCGCCGTGCAGCGCTGTCCCGAGTTCTTGTAGGAGCCCGTTGCGGCGAGTGTCGCGGCCTCGTCGACATCGGCGTCCTCCATCACGATCAACGGATCGTTGCCGCCGAGTTCGAGGACTTGCCGCTTGTAGACAGCCTTGGCGGCGATCAGCTTGCCGATTGCGACGCCGCCGGTGAACGTTATCAAATCGACGTCGGCATTGGTGAGAAGCTCGTCGGCGATTTCCGCGGGATCGCCGGTGACGACGGACAACATTTCCGGCGGTAATCCCGCTTCGTAGAGAATGTCCGCCAGCGCCAAGGCGGCAAGCGGCGTCTTTTCGGTCGGCTTCAGCACCATCCGATTGTTGGTCGCAATCGAAGGCGCGATCTTGTGCGCGACTTGATTCAGCGGATGGTTGAACGGCGTGATCGCCGCGATAACGCCTTGCAGCGGCTCGCGCAGCGTATAGACCTTCCGCGCCTTGCCGTGCGGCGTGATATCGCAGGAGAAGATCTGGCCGTCGTCGTTCAGCGCCGCATTTCCCGCGAACATGAACACATCGCACGCACGCCCGACTTCGTAGAGTGAATCTTTCTTGCAGATACCGCATTCGGACGTGATCAGATCGGAAAGCTCGGCCGCGCGTGCGCGAATCAGCGTCGCCGTGCGATGGCAAATCTCCGATCGTTCGTAGCGGGTCAGCTTCCCGCGGTATTCATTGGCGATCGATAACGCGCGGCGCACGTCGTCGACCGTCGCCTTCGGCACCGTGCCGACGACGGCACCCGTAAACGGATTGTGAACGGCGATCGTGCGGCTGCGTTCGACGCGCTCGCCGGCGATGCGCAGCGCTTCGCGCCGAATCCCGGCGTCGTGAAGCTTCGCGGCCTCAACGGGCGAATTCATCGCAAATGATTGAGTGCCAAGTCGAACGCGTCGAAGTTGCGCCACCGCCGGACGGGCAGCGCATCGGTCGGCCGATTCGCGAGCAGCGGCACCCGTTGTTCCGAGACGCCGCCGTGCGACCGCAAAGGCGAGGTGAGACCCGAGAGATCATGGCGGCTGCGTGACGTCCCGATCACGGTGAGGCGCTCGGCAACCACGACGAGATCGCCGACGCGATCCTCCGGCAATTCGAAACGCGCGCACGCTTCCTCGCGCGGCAACGTGAACTCGATGCCGGATATCGCGGCAATGCGTCGCAGCGCATCATCGCGCATCGCCGGCATCGACAGATAGACGGTGGCGTACGAGCCGAGCGCGCCATGATGAACGACATACGGATCGGTGATCGGCAAGATCACACGCGTCGCGCCGGCGCCGTACCACGCGTCGAGCGCATCCTGGAGAAAGACGATGTTCGGCCGGCCCAGCGCGTCGGTCTTGGCGTTCATGCCGTGATCGGCGGTGAGAACAACGGTGGCGCCCAGCATGTCCAGGCGACGCAGACACGCGTCGAGCAACCCGGTGAACGCGTTCGCGGCCGGCGTGCCCGGCGCATGCTTATGCTGCACGTAATCCGTCGTCGACAAATACATGATGTCCGGGCGCTCCCGTTCGAGCAGCGCGATGCCCGCGTTGAATACGAATTCCGAAAGCGCGGCGCTATAGACGGACGGCAGCGCCATTCCCGCGAGCGCCAGGGCATCGGCGACGCCGTTCTCCTCGAGCGTCGCCTGATCGGCTTTCTCGGCCGAAAAGCAGATGCCTTTGAGCCGATGACCGAGCAATGCGCGAAGCTTGTCCTTGGCCGTCACGACCGCGACTTTGGCGCCCGCGTTGGCGAAGGCCGCAAGGATCGTGCCGGTGCGCAAATATTTGGCGTCGTTCATCATCACTTCGGCGCCGGCCTCGGAGTCCCAGAAGTAGTTGCCGCAGATGCCGTGAACCGACGGCGGGACCCCGGTGACGATCGACAGGTTGTTCGGGTTGGTGAACGAGGGCACCACGCAATCCGCGGTCAGACACGTTCCGCGTGCAACGAGCGAAGCGATCCATGGCGCGCATCCCGCCTCGATCGCCTGGTTCACATAGTCGGGCTCGCAGCCGTCGACGCACACGACGACGAGAGGCCGATCCGGCCATTGATAGGCACGGCCGTTGACGGTGACAAACTTCGGTGTCACGGGCTATCCCTTCTAGCGCGGCTTCTTGTTGGCGGGCCGCATGGCGCCCGATCGAGCAGTCGTTGCCTGGTGCATCCGCTCGCGGCTGCCGATCACGTGCTCGAAAAGCGCGCGCCCCGCGGCACCCGCGGCTCGCGCGGCGATTTTTTCGACGATATCGCGATGCTGATGAGACGAAAGCGGCACGGCCCCGGCTTGACCGAGCGCCGTCCGCCGATACAGATGGAGCTCGTTGACGAGACGCCGATAGGTGAACAGAAGTTTCGCGTTGCCCGTCAATTCGACCAGCCGATCGTGAAACGCGAGATTGACCTGATGGTAGGCGTCGAGATCGTTTTTCGCGGCCGCCTTGTCCATCCGCTCGACGAGCGAGCGGAGCTCGCGAATGTCGCTCTCCTTCGCGGTGTGCGCCACTCGCTTCCCCACGAACTCGTCCAGCACGGCGCGCACTTCATAGATTTCGTCCGCTTCCTTGACGTCGATCTGGCGGACGAAGACGCCGCGATTCTTTTCGAGCCGCACGAGCCCCGACTCTTCCAACGCTCGAAATGCTTCGCGTACCGGGCCGCGCGAGACGCCCAGGAGGTCGGCGACCGCCGCCTCGCTCAGCTTCGAGCCCGCGGGCACGTCCCCGGCCAGGATCATCCGCTCGAGCTCGCGCTGGACGAGCGTCGGCAGCGAATTCGATTGGAGCACGCGAATCGTGTGCGCGCCGTCGCCGTTCAGCGCAGATTTGGTCGGCGCCGCATCGGCGCTCTTCCAGGCGGAAGGAGCGGAAGAGGCTGGACGCTGCGGCGGTCGTGTGGCGGGCTTCAGCACGTTGCGATTAGACCGCCCGGGGTGTAGATTGTCAACAATCTGCAGGCCATCCGGTCATAGGAGCGTCACGCTTACCGCTCGGGAATTCGCGTACGATGCTCGAGCGCGCGAGCGGAAGGCGATTCGGCAACTACGTCACGAAGGGAGCGGAACGATCATGTGGAAACGGGGATGGAAGACAGTCGTCGCAGGATGTGCATTG